>DASYUT010000160.1 GCA_036000965.1 Actinomycetes bacterium | reverse complement strand
ATGGTAAGGATGGGGTCGTCGGTTCGAGTCCGACGGGGGGCTCCACACCAAGGCTGACCAGCGGAAACGCTGGTCAGCGGTCGTTTCGGGGAGCGCAGGTGACCCCATCCGGGTTCGGGTGGGGTCGAGCGTCGATTCACCGGTCGGCTCGGTTTCCACTGCTCTGACCAGCCTTGTTGCTGGTTCCGTGGCCTTCTTCGCCCTGATAGGCTTGGCCGCACAGCGGTCGGAGAACGCATAACCTGCAATGACCGAGAGCGGGGTTTCCCGGCCGCTGTGGGTTGCGGGTACCTCCTCTGGCTCGGGTTGCTCATGACCACAATGCACCCTCTCCTGGGCCGCGCCGCGGAGCGCCTCGACGCGGCGCTGGCGTGTGCGGCCGGTGGCGAGCCGACCACGGTGCGACCGTCGGACCCCCGGCGGTAGGCGCGGCGCCGTGGCCGGCTCGACGGTCGTTCCGCTGGTGGGGCGGTCCGAGGAGCTCGGCCGGGTGCTGGCCGCGCTGGGGCGCGCCGCGGCCGGGTCGGGTGGGGCGCTGCTGCTGGCCGGGGAGGCGGGCATCGGCAAGTCCCGGCTGGCCGTGGAGGCCCTCACCCTGGCCCGCCAGCGCGGGTTCGTGACCCTCGAGGGCGCCGCCTACCCCCTGCAGGCCGACCTGGCCTACGCTCCGGTGCTGGAGGCGCTCGGGTCGTTCCTGGCCGGGCTGGAGCCGGGCCGCCTGGCGGCGCTGGTCAGCGGCCTGCCCGATCTCGGCCGGTTGTTCGCCGGGTTGCACCTGCCGCCGCCGGAGCCGCTGGGGGATGCCGCCCTGGAGCGGACCCGCCTGTTCGAGGCGGTCTCCCGGCTGGTGGAGCGGGTCGCGGCCGAGCGGCCGGTGGCGCTGCTGGTCGACGACCTGCACTGGGCCGACGCCGCCTCGCTGGAGCTGGTGCACTACCTCGCCAGGGGCCTGGGGGCCCGGCGCGTGCTGCTGCTCGGCACCTACCGCCTGGACGAGGCGCGCACCCACCCGGGGCTGCGGGCGCTGGTGCGCTCGCTGCAACGGCTCGGGCTGGCCGAGGAGCTCCCCGTCGGCGGCCTCAGCCCGGAGGCGGTCGCCGCGCTGGCGCGCGCCCTGCTCGGGGGCGAGCCGCCGGCCGCGCTGCTCGGCGTCCTTGGCGACCGCGCCGCCGGGATGCCGCTGTTCGTCACCGCCCTCATCCGCGGGCTGCGCGACACCGGCGAGCTGCTCCGCCGCGGCGGCGCCTGGGTCCTCGGGAGCGGGTCGCTGACCGCCGTGCCGCCGGTCGTGCGGGACCTGGTGCTGGCTCGCCTGGAGCGCCTAGACCCGGCCGACCGGGCGCTGCTGGAGCTGGTCGCGGTCGCCGGCGACGCCGCCTCCCCGGCGGTCCTCGGCCGGGTCGGCGGGACAGCAGAGGAGGAGCTGGACGCGGCCCTCCGCCGCCTCTGCGAAACCGGCCTGGTCCTCGAGGAGCGCACCGGGACCGACCTCGTCTACCGTGCCGCCCACCCGCTGGTCGCCGAGGTGGCCTACGGCGAGCTGCCGGAGACCCGGCGACGCCGGCTCCATGCCGGCGTCGCGGCCGCCCTTGAGGAGCTCCGCCCGGGCGACCCGCAGCGGCTCGCCCACCACTACCGGGGCGCGGCCTGGGAGGCCGACCCAGGGCGCGCGCTGGATGTCCTGGTCGCCGCGGGCCGGCGGGCCGAGGAGCTGCACGCCGACGCCGAGGCCGCCGACCATTTCGCGGCCGCCCTGGCGCTTGCCCGCACCGATCGGCCTGCCATGGTGGAGGAGCTGCTGGAGCGCCTCGGCCACGCCCGGTCGCGGGCAGGCCAGTTCGAGGCGGCCGTGGCGGCCTGGGCCGAGGCCGCCGGCGGGCGCGAACGGTCCGGCGACCGGCCGGCCGCCGCCCGCCTGCGGGGCCTGCTCGTCCTGGCCGAGTGGGATCGGGGGCGGTTCGAGGCGGCCGACGCGCACCTGGCGGCCGGGTTCCGGGCCGTCGAGGGCACCGGTGCCGACACCGAGCTGACCGATCTTCACTACATCCGGATGCAGCTCCTCGCGCGGCGGGGCGACGTCGCCCGGCTGGAGGAGGAGGCGGTCGCACTGCTGTCCCTGGCTGAGCGCTCCGGGATGCGGCAGACGGTGGCGGCGGCGCACCTGGCGCGGGCCGACGTGGCGTTCCTGCACGGCCGCCTGGTGGCCGCCCGCGAGCACGGCCTGCAGGCGCTCGCCGTGGCCGAGCGGGCCGGGCTCAGCGCGCTGGCCGCCCGCGCCCACCGGCACCTGGCCATGACCGCCGCCAACGTCGGCGACCACCGCCTGGCCCGCGAGCACGTGCTCGCCGACCTCGCGCTGGCCAGGCAGACCGGCTCGCCGACCCTCGAGCTGAGCGCCCGGTTCTTCATGTTGGCGATCGACGTTGCCACCGACGCCTGGGAGGAGGTGCTGCGGGGCGCCGACGAGATGCTCGCCCTCGGCTACCGGGTCGGGTTCGCCCGTGGCGTGGCCACCGCCCTGGCCGGGCGCGCGTTCGTGCTCGCCCACCGCGGCCGGCCGGAGGAGGCGGCGCGGTGCGTGGCCGAGGCGCGGGAGGTCTACGGCAGCGCCGCCGCGGCCGACCGGCACATCTTCACCGTGGTCGAGATCGCCGAGGCGACGGCCGCGCTCGCCGCCGGCGACCCGGAGCGGGCGCGGGCGCTGGCCGCCGCGGCCGTGGCGACCCCCACGGTCCTGCCCTGCCTCGGCCTCGCCGTGCTCGGGGAGGCGCAGGTCGCGGCCGGCGACCCCCCCGGCGCGCTCGACACCGCGGCCCGCCTCGCCGGGCTCGGGCCGGACGCGCCGTGGCCGGGCGCGTGCGGGAACTGGATCGAGGGGCTGGCCCTGGCGGCGCTCGGCGAGCGGGCGGCGGCGCTGGCCTGCCTGCGCCGCGCCGCCGACCGCCTCGCCGGGCTCGGCCTGCCGTTCCAGGCGGCCCGGTGCCGCCTCGGCTGGGCCGAGGTCGCCGCGGCCACCGCCGACGACGATCACGTCCCCGCGGGCCGGGCCGACGCGGCCGAGGCGGCCCGCCGGAGCCTTGCCGCCTTCGACCGGCTCGGCGCCCGCCCGCTCGCCGACCGGGCCCGCCGGCTGCTGCGCGCCCTGGGGGAGCGGCCGGCCGCTCCCCCCAGGGCCGCGACCGGCGCGCTGTCGGAGCGGGAGCTGCAGGTGGTTCGCCTGGTCGCCGCCGGGCTCAGCAACGCCGAGATCGCCGGGCGGCTGTTCATCAGCCCCCGGACCGTCACCACCCACCTGCAGCACGTCTACGCCCGGCTCGGCCTCCCGTCGCGGACGGCGCTGACCCGCTGGGTGCTGGAGCGCGGGCTCGCCGCCGAGGATACGTAGGGCCTGGCGGGCCGATACGTAGGCGGACGGATGGGCGCGGTCGCCCGGGTGGGGGAGCATGGGCCGCCGGGCGGCGACGCGATGGATGGAAGGTGGTGGCGATGACGCTGACAAGCATCGACCTGGTGCTGCCCCTGGACGAGGTGGGATCGGCGGACGCGCCCCGGGTGGGCCACAAGGCGGCCACGCTGGGCGCGCTCAAGCGAGCCGGGTTCCCGGTGCCCGAGGGCGTGGTCGTCGCGACCGAGGCACTGACGCGGACCCTGGCCGCGGCCGGGCTCGGCGCCGGCGCCGGCCCCGACCAGGTGGAGGCGGTGCCGCTGCCCAGCGAGGTCGCGGCCGCCATCGCCACGGTGGCCGAGCGGCTGGGCGGCGGGCCGCTGGCGGTGCGCTCCTCCGGGGTGGACGAGGACCTGCCCGGCGCCTCCTACGCCGGGCAGTACGAGAGCGTCCTCGGCGTGCCCGCCGCTGGGCTGCCAGCCGCCGTGCGCCGCTGTTGGGCCTCGGCGTTCACCCGCCACGTCGCCGCCTACCAGCACTCCCGCGGGGTGGCGCGGGGTGTGGCGATGGCGGTGCTCGTCCAGCCGATGGTGGCGGCCGAGGCGGCCGGGGTCGCCTTCAGCGCCGACCCGGTCACCGGCGACCGGGCCACCGCGGTGGTGAACGCGGTTCGCGGCCTGGGTGACCGGCTGGTCGCGGGCAGGGCGTCGCCCGACGAGTGGGCGGTGTCTGGCACGGCGGCCACCTGCCGGGCGGCGCCGGAGGGGGTCATCGACGCCGAGGTCGCCACCGACGTGGCCGCGCTCGCACGGCGGGTCGAGGCCCGACTGGGCGCGCCCCAGGACATCGAGTGGGCGCTTGCCGACGGCGAGCTGGTGCTGCTCCAGGCACGGCCGATCACCGCCCTGCCGGGCCAGGTTCCAGAGCCGGTGCCGGTGCCGGTCGAGGTGCCGTCCGGGTTCTGGGAGCGGGAGGCCAGCCACGCGCCCACGCCGTGGACGCCGATGACCCTCTCGGTGGCCCTCGGCCAGCCCCGCAACCGGGCCGTGCGGCGCGTGTTCGACGAGTTCGGGCTCCTGGCCGAGACCCTCGAGTGGGCCCAGATCGGCGGCTGGGAGTACGTGCGGCTGGTGCCGCTCGGCGGCAAGGACCGGCCAGCGCCGGCGGCCCGGCTGATGCCGCTGCTGATCCGGCTGGCGCCGCGGCTGCGCCGACGCATTCGCGACGCCGTGGCCGCGGTCCGCTCCGACAAGGCGGGCCGCTTCGTGGAGCAGTGGTACGAGCAGTGGCAGCCCGACCTGGCCGCGCGCATCGCGGTCCTGCGCGACACCAACCTCGGCGCGGTCGATGACGACGAGCTGGACGCCCGCACCGGCAGGGCCCTGGCGCTGCTGCACGAGGGTGTCGAGATCCACTTCCTGCTGCACGGCGCGCTCACGCTGATCCTCGCCGAGCTGGCCTTCGCCTGCCGGGAGCTGCTCGGCTGGGCCGACGAGGAGGCCTTCGAGCTGCTCGGTGGCCTGTCGGCCACCTCCACCGAGCCCGCCCACCGGCTGGCAGAGCTGGCCGGTACGGCCGCGCGCCGGCCTGCGGTGCGCCGCCTGCTCGACCAGGTCGAGGAAGGTACCCTCGGCCGGCTGGCCGCGACCGACCCGGACTTCGCCGAGGCCTTCGCCGCCTACCAGCGGGAGTTCGCCTGCCGCGCGATCCGCTACGAGATCGCTGACCCGTCGATCGCGGAGCTGCCGGAGCTCACCCTGCGGCTGCTCGCCGACCAGCTCGCCGGCGGCTACGATCCGGTCGTCGACGCGGCGGCGCTGGCCCACCGGAGGATGACCGCTGCCGGCCGGGCCCGGGCGGCCTTGGCCGGGCGGCCGCCCGGGGACCGCGAGCGCTTCGAGCGGGCGCTGGCCCGCGCCGAGCGGGCGTACCCGGTGCGCGAGGACAACGAGTTCTTCACCCTGAGCGTCCCGATCGCGCTGCTGCGCTACCCGGTGCTGGAGATCGGCCGGCGCCTGGCCGCCCGCGGACAGCTCGACCGGCGCGACGACGTCTTCTTCCTCACCCTCGAGGAGGCGCGGGCGGCGCTGCGCGACGGTCAGGACCGGCGGGCGCTGGTCACCCGCCGCAGGGGGGAGCGGGCCTTCGTCGAGCAGCACCCGGGGCCGGCCACCTACGGCAAGGACCCCGGACCGCCGCCCCCGCTCGAGGCCCTCCCCGCCGAGGCCAGGTTCACCATGAACGCGCTGCTGTGGTACATCGACCGGATCTTCGAAGCCGCGCCCTCCAGCCGCGCCCAGCAGGCGGGCACCCAGGTCCTCGGCGGGATTGCCGCCTCGCCGGGCCGCTACACAGGGCCGGTGCGCCTGGTCATGGACGAGTTCGACTTCGGCAAGCTGCGGCCGGGTGACGTGCTGGTCTGCCCGATCACCTCGCCGGTGTGGTCGGTGCTGTTCCCCAGCGTCGGGGCGGTGGTCACCGACACCGGCGGGTTGCTGTCGCACCCGGCGATCATCGCCCGCGAATACGGCGTACCGGCCGTGGTCGCCACCGGCAACGCGACCGGCCTGCTCCGCGACGGCCAGGTCGTCACCGTCGACGGCAGCGCCGGCCGGATCGAGGTGCAGCCATGACCGCACCCGCCGCGGCGGTGACGCGGCCCACCGAAGGGCAGCTCGCCTACCTCAACGAGGCGGTCGCCGCCGCGACGGCGGTCGAGACCGCCGACCGCCTCGGCGTCCTCGCCCGCCTCGACGGCGGCCCGGTGACCGTCGCCGAGCTCGCCGCCGCCTGCGCCATCACCGAGCGCGGTGCCCGGCTGCTCCTTGCCGCCCTGGCCGGGCTGGGCCTGGCCGAGGCCGTCGGGGGCGGCGCCTGGCGCGCCGGCCTTCCCGACCTCGCAGGGCTCGCGGGCATGCCCCGGATGTGGGCGCACCTGGAAGGGGCGCTCCGCGAGGGCCGGCCGCTGGTGCGCGGCGACACGCCGGACGGCGCGGCCGCCTTCTACCCGGGCGTGGTCGGCTACCTCGGGGCGATGCTCGCGGCGGCCGCGGGGCGAGCGGCGAGCCTCCTGCCGGCGGCGGCTCGGGTGCTGGACGCGGGCGCCGGCGCGGCCCCATGGAGCCTGGCGGTTGCCGCCCGCGACCCCGCCTGCCTGGTCACCGCCGTCGACCTGCCCGCGGTCGTGCCCGCCACCCGCCGGGCGGTGACCGACGCGGGCCGCGAGCGGCAGTTCCGCTTCCTCGCCGGCGACCTGTTCGGCGTCGAACTCGGGCGCGGGGGCTACGACCTGGCGATCGCCGGTAACCTCTGCCACCTGTTCGACGAGCCCGCCAACCGCCGCCTGCTCGGCCGCCTGTACGACGCGCTTCGTCCCGGCGGGACGCTGGCCGTCGTGGACGTCATCCCCGGCGAACAGCCAACGCCGCGCTGGGTCGCGCTGTACGAGCTCGGCCTGCTGCTGCGCACGGCCAGCGGCCGGGTCCACCCGCTGGCGGCCTATCTCGGCTGGCTCCACGACGCCGGCTTCGAGCCGCCCCAGCGGCACCGCCTGGTCGACGAGGCGCCAGTCGTGCTGCTCGTCGCGCACAAGCCCGCCGGCGGCTGATGCTTGGCCAGAGATGAGAGCGGAACGACCGGAGCGGCGGCCCGCCGGAGTGGACCGGCGGGCCGCCCAGGGTTCGGAGCTCGCGTCTGGCGAAATAGACGTTGGGGTCGTGGCGGCCGTTCGGGTACAGCCAGTTGCGGACCTGGTCGCGGTTCCAAGGCGATGATCACCCACTTCATCACGGTGCGGAACGTGCCGCCTCGGCGCCGTGGGGGAGCGGGCGGTTGGTAGCCGGACTGCCCCCAGGCAGGCTGTGGTGGCTGGGGCTGGGTGGGGCCCTGGTCGCTCATCGCGTCCTCCCCCGGCAGGCCAGTAGCTGCGGACCGCACCGTACGATCCGATTGCCCCCTACGGGCAAGTGGGCGGGTTCGCCTACGTCGATCGCGTGACGCGAAGGCCGGAGCGATTGTGAGGACACCGGATGGTCGGACGCCGAAGTCGCAAATCAGGGCGTCTCCGCACAAGCACGACGTGGCGGATGATCGCCAGGCGCCGCTTGGCGCGACGGGTGAGCTCCTGTTCGGTCATGCGGTCTCCTCCGTGGTCTCGGGAGACCGGCAGTGTCAACGAAGTCCGTCAGTTCTTGACCTCGCCGAGCAGGCCGGCCACGCTGCGGGCGGTGACCGTGTCGGTGACCAGGGTGTTGATGAAGCCGGCGCGGGCCGCCCCGATGATGGCCCTGGCCTTGTCGGTGCCGACGGCGATGCCGATCACGTAAGGGATCTGCCGGAGCCGTTCCGGAAGGATGGCCAGCAGCCGCCGCTCGTCGGCGTAGTGGATGGGGGTCCCGTCCTCGGCGAAGAAGCGGCCGACCACGTCGCCGACCGCGCCGGCGATCTCGGGGCCGCCGGCCAGGAAGCCGGTTGCGACCAGGCTCCGGTCGAGCTTGGGATAGGCCCCCATGCCCACGATGGCGGCAGTGGCGCCGTCCCATAGCCGCAGCGTTGACTGGATGGCCTCGTCACCGACCAGGGATCGCTTGAGGGCTGGCGCGACGAGCGCCGGTGCGTGCAGGTAGCGGGGGGCACCCTCGAGGGTGACAGCCCACCGCCGGGCGATCTCGTTGGACTGGAACCATGGGCGGTCCTCGTCGCTGCCGCCGAGGGCCGGAACGACGACTACCCCGGGCTGCGACATCAGGTCGGCCCGAGCCAGGCTGTAGATCGCCCGGCCCCAGCCGACCACGATGACGTCGCCGGCCTGCAGCCCGATCTCGGCCAGGGCGTCGTTGAGCCGGCCGGTCAGCACCGGGGCGGGATCGTTGGGGTCGGCCACCCCGGCCGCGATGTGCACGGCCCGCATCTGCAGCTTCTCGGCGAGGTCCTTGGCCAGGCTGGGGTCGATGCTGGGCGGGACGATCTCGATCCGGACGATGCCGAGCTGGCGGGCGCGTGCCAGGAGCCGGCTCACCGTCGGACGGCTGACCTTGAGGTGGCGCGCGATCTGCTCCTGGGAACGCTGCGCCTGGTAGTACATGATCGCGGCCGTCACCAGCGGCTCCACCTCGTCCGGCTCGTAGGCGCTGGGTGTCGCTCTCAACTGGCTCCCCATCCTCCTCGGGCATCTCGTGCCGCCAACGATACGTGAATGCATCAGCGTGCACAATTAGGCTGAGCATATGTTGCACATTGGTGCTTGAGATCTGTTCACCACCCGGGTATGGTTCGCCCTGTCGGACGGCTGGGGAGCGAAGGGATTGTAGTCGGCAATGGAGTTCCGGCAGCTGCGCTACTTCATCGCCGTCGCCGAAGAGCTGCACTTCGGCCGGGCCGCCGAGCGCCTCCAGATGACCCGGTCACCGCTCAGCCAGCAGATCCGCGCCCTTGAGCGCGAGCTCGGAGTCCAGCTGTTCGTGGGCGACCGCCGGGTCGAGCTGACCGAGGCCGGCCGTGTCCTGCTCCAACACGCTCGGGGCGCCCGGGAGGCCGTCGACCACGCCGTCCAGGCCGCCCGCGAGGCCAGCGGGGAGACCAGGCGGCTGCGCCTCGGCTATCCGGCCACGGTCGCGCCCTGGTATGTGCCGGCGACCGTGCGGACCTTCCGCGAGAGGTTCCCGGCCATCGCGCTGGAGACGGTCGTCGGCCACACCGGATTTCACCTGATGGCCGTCAACGCCCACCAGCTCGACCTCGCCTTCGTCCGGCTCGGCAGCCCCGACGGCGACGCCACCAGCTTCCGGCCCCTGCACCGCGAGCGGATCGTGGTGGCCATGGCCGACGACCACCCGTTGGCCCGCCGGCCCGTCGTCCGGGTCGAGCATCTGGCCGGTGAGCCGGTCGTGCTGCTGCCCCGCACGCTCGACCCGCCCCTCTACGACCATCTCGTCAACGACATCTGCCTGCGCGCCGGCATCTCGCTGTCGGTCGTGCTCGAGGCCACGACCCTGGAGAGCGGCCTGGTCGCGGCGGCGGCCTCGCTCGGCCTGGCCTTCACGACCGAGTCGGCGGTCGACCTGTTCACGGTCACGGGGGTCGTGTTCCGGCCGCTGGCCACGACCGTTCCAGCGCTCCAGGTCGGCTTGACCTGGCGGCGCGACACCACCTCACGGGCCGTCCGGCAGTTCCTCGCCGTGGTAGACGAGATCGCCGGCCGTCTCCCGCTCGCACACGCCAACGGCACTGCCCACCGTCACAACGGGCAGTACCCGGCCGCCGTCCAACGGATCACCCGCTGGGCGGGGCGATCATGTCGAGTTTCGTACCGCATGTCGAAATCCGTAACGGAGTGTTTCACCTGACCACCCTGCGTCGCATGATCCAGCCTGGGACACCGTAGTTCCTGTCCCGGGTCACCGATGCCTCCGCGGGCTCGCGCCCGGACAGGCCACACGCGCCGAAGTCCCCGAACCACGGGATGACGCCATCCCGACAGGGCCGCTCGGCGGGCCTGCCCCTCACCGAGTCAGCAAGGTCGACCGCACCCGAAGTAAGGGGGCCTGAACCATGAGTAAGGAGGTCTGAACCATGGCAATGGCGGCAGCACCGCAGGTGACCGGGAGCGGGTTCCGGGCGCAGATCCAACGCGTCGGCGGTTACCTGGCCGGTATGGTCATGCCGAATATCGCGGCGTTCATCGCCTGGGGCCTGATCACCGCACTGTTCATCCCGACCGGCTGGCTGCCCAACAAGCACCTGGCAAAGCTCGTCGACCCGATGATCCTGATCCTGCTGCCCGTGCTCATCGGGTACACCGGCGGGCGGCTGGTCCACGGGCAGCGCGGCGCCGTGGTCGGCGCGGTCGCCGCCCTCGGCGTCGCGATCGGCGCATCGACCCCGATGTTCCTGGGCGCCATGATCATCGGGCCCCTGGCCGCGTTGCTGCTCAAGGGCATCGACCACTTCACCCAGAAGCGGACCCCGGTCGGCTTCGAGATGCTGATCGAGAACTTCACCGCCGGCATCCTGGGTGCCGCCATGGCGGTGTTCGGGCTCCTGGCCGTCGAACCGGTCGTCGAGTGGTTGACCAAGGTCGCCGGCAACGGCGTGGAATACCTGATCGACGAGAAGCTCCTGCCGCTCGCGTCGATCCTGATCGAGCCGGCCAAGGTCCTGTTCCTCAACAACGCGATCAACCACGGCGTGCTGGCGCCCCTCGGGGTCGCCCAGGCGCAGCAGCACGGCAAGTCGATCCTGTTCATGCTCGAGAGCAACCCGGGGCCGGGCTTCGGGATCCTCCTGGCCTACCTGCTGTTCGGCCCGCCGGCGCTGCGCCCGAGCGTTCCCGCCGCGATGATCATCCAGTTCCTCGGCGGCATCCACGAGATCTACTTCCCGTACGTGCTGATGAAGCCCCGCCTGATCCTGGGCGCCATCGCCGGCGGCGCCGTGGGCATCCTGACCTTCCTCGTCACCGGCGCCGGCCTGGTCGCCACCCCGTCACCGGGCAGCATCTTCGCGTACATGGCGGTGACGCCCAAGGGCGGCTACTTCGGGGTCCTGGCCGGGATCGTCCTGGCCGCGGCCACCTCGTTCATCGTCGGGTCGGCGCTGCTCGGGTTCGGGCGCGAGGCCCGCAACGAGGCCGACGAGGCGGCCGCCGAAGCCGCCTACGACGAGGCCACCGTGGCCAGCCTGCGCCTCAAGAACAAGCCGGCTTCGCAGCCCGCAGGGGAAGGTGCGTAAGTCATGCCATCGGTCGAGGGTTCCAACGTCAAGAAGGTCGTCATCGCCTGTGACGCCGGCATGGGCAGCAGCGTGATGCTGGCCAGCCAGCTCAAGAAGCAGCTCAAGAACAGCGGCGTCACCGTGGAGCACACCCCGGTCAACAGCATCCCGGCCGACGCCGACGTGGTGCTGACCCACGTCGGCCTGGCCGATCGGGCCCGGGCCATCGTGCCCGACAAGGTCGTGCTGACCTTCCAGGTCTACCTGGGCGACCCTGCCTTCAACAAGCTGGTCAACGCGGTCAAGGATGGTGAGCGGATTGAGTCCTGAGCCGGACGGGTCGGGGGTTCAGCTCCTTTCGCCCGAGGCGGTCCGGCTCGGCCAGAAGGCCGCCAACAAGGACGAAGCGGTGCAGCAGTGCGGCGAGGTCCTCGTCGAGCTGGGCGCGGTCGAGCCGGCCTACGTTGACACCATGCATCTGCGTGAGCGGTCCATCACGACGTTCCTCGGCGAGGGTGTCGCCATCCCGCACGGCACCGACGAGAGCCGCGTGTTCGTGAAGAAGACCACGCTCGCCGTCATGCAGTACCCGGACGGGGTCGACTGGGGCAGCGGCAACGAGGCCAAGATGTGCATCGCGATCGCGGCCAAGGGCAACGAGCACATGCAGGTCCTGTCGGCCCTTGCCCGGATCCTGCTCGATCCCGCCAAGGCCGAGCGCCTGCGCTCGGCCAGCGAGGTGGACCAGGTCCTGGAGCTGCTGGCACCGATCGGCGGGGAGGAGGAGGAGGGCGAGTGAAGGTCGTTCGCTTCTACGCGCCCGAGGACGTCCGGATCGAGGAGGCACCCGAGCCGACCGCCGGCCCAGGGGACGTGGTGATCCGGGTCCGCAACTGCTCGACCTGCGGGACCGACGCCAAGATCTACCGGGCCGGCCACCCGAACCTGAGCCCGCCCCGGGTCCTCGGCCACGAGGTCGCCGGTGAGATCACCGAGCTCGGCGAGGGGGTCACCGGCTGGCAGGTCGGCGACCGGGTGCAGGTGATCGCGGCCATCCCCGACGGCGAATGCTACGAGTGCCGGCACGGCTGGATGGAGGTGTGCACCAACCAGGAGTCCATCGGCTACCAGTACGACGGCGGCTTCGCCCAGTACATGCGCGTCCCCGCCAAGGTGCTGAAGGTCGACGGCCTCAACCGGATCCCCGATGGCCTGTCCTTCGCCGAGGCGTCGGTCGCCGAGCCGCTGGCCTGCGTCCTCAACGGGCAGGAGCACGCAAGCGTCGGCGACGGTGAGACGGTCGTCGTGGTCGGCTCGGGCCCCATCGGGTGCATGCACGTGCGCCTGGCCAGGGCACGTGGTGCGGCCCAGGTGTTCCTGCTCGACCTGAGCAAGGACCGCCTGGACATGGCCGCCAACCTGGTCCACCCGGACGAGACGATCGTCGGGGGCGAGACCGACACGGTCGAGGCCGTCCGCAAGCTCACCGACGGGCGCGGGGCCGACGTCATCATCACGGCCGCCGCCTCCGGCAAGGCCCAGGAGGACGCCCTGCAGATGGCGGCCCGCCACGGCCGGGTCAGCTTCTTCGGGGGTCTGCCCAAGGACAAGCCAACCATCACCGTCGACTCCAACCTCATCCACTACCGGGAGGTCTCGATTGTCGGCGCCAACGGCTCCAGCCCGAGCCACAACAAGCAGGCGCTGGAGCTGATCGCCTCGGGCGCCGTCCCGGTGGCCGACCTCATCACCCACCGAATGCCGCTCGACCAGGCCATCCAGGCCATCCACACGGTGACCAGAGGCGAGGCCATCAAGGTCACCATCGAGCCCTGACCATAGAACCGACCGCGAAGGAAACACGGCCAGCTGGAGTTCCCTTTCACGCCATCCAGGGGATCCGTACAACGCGGCATACGATGCCTGGAGCACCACTCCGCAGCTGGCGGACCGCAGAAGAGCACATTACTTGGCGTTCTACGGTCGCGAACGACCTGCGGAAACCCCGCTCAGCACAGCGGTGACTGCAAGATCCATGGCAAGGATGGGGTCGTCGGTTCGAGTCCGGCGGGGGGCTCCATCAACAAGGGAAACCGGCGCGCCTGGGGGATGGGCGCGTCAGCTCGTGATCGAGGCGTCGTTCGAGGTCACGGCCGCTGGATGATGGGCGACGGCCATGTGCCGCAGCTCCAGGACTGGCGGCTCAGCTCCCACTGAGGCTGCTCACGATGGTGGCGGTGTTGTGCCGGACCGTCTTCAGGTAGGTGTCGCCGTCGGAGCCGGGCGATGGCCCCGACCTGCTTGGCCGGCCGGTGGACGCGGACGCCGGCCAGACCGGAGCCGTTCTCAACCCGAGGAGAACGCTCTTGCCTAGTGTTTTGCGCCGGCTGTCACATCCAGTCGATATCGTACGGAGGGCGAGGGAGGTTGCGTGGCGGGATCGCAGGACGATCAGGGCAGGCACGTGGGCGCGATTCCGACCACGCCCGCCACGGAACCCACCTCTCACCCCGGCCGGCGCGACGAGTCGCGAACCCGGCGTGTCCGGGCGCTGCTGTGTACCGCGCCGTTGCACGAGCTGCAGACGGCACGTGCGAGCCGGGGTGGCATCTTCACGAGGCTCGACTGCTATGACCTCGCGCTCGGCGCCATTGACTTCGTCGTCGACCACATGGGCTTCGACACCGGCGCTGACCCCGAAGCCGTCGTCGGCCATCTCTTCGGCGAGATTGTTGACTGGGTGCCCGACGCCGCCGAGGACGAGGCCGAGGCTGCGGCCCGCGCCATCAACGAGGTCCTCATCCGCCCGCAGCGGGGCCTGTATAGCGAGCCCGATGACGCGACCCGCCGCCCGTTTGACTTCGCCCTCCTCCGCGAAGAGCCCGCACCCGAGGGCATCCGCGTCACCGCGACGGACGAGGCCGTCAACGTCCTGGTCGGCGCGCTCGACACTGAGGTTGCGTCCGCGGTCGCGGCTGCCGAGGCAAAGCTAGAGTCGCTGCTGTCGCGCAGACGGTTCGGTGAGGCCGAGCAGGCCGCTCGCGACGCCCGCATCCGGTCCATCCAGTGGATGGCTGAGGTGCGGCGGATCATCGCTGACACCCGGCTGGACGTCCGCCGAGCCGGCTGGGGTGAGGACATCCCCGCCAAGCTGAACGAGATCATCGACGACCTCGCCAAGCAGATGGTTGTCGAGCGCCGGATGCTCGAGGCGATGCGGCACAACCGCGACACGACCGACCGGCCCGACCTCGCCCAGAGCACGCAGCGGCTGATCGCCGTCGTCGAGGACTGCCTGAACCGCCACCGGGAGCTGCACAGCCGCGTGATGGATGCGTCCGAGACGTTCTTCGTCGAGCACGCCCGGCAGGCGTTCCAGCCGAGGTCGTCGCTACGCGCCGTCGACCTCTACGAGCAGCTGTACTTGCCGGTCATGCGGGGCCGCGTCGGCGAGGTCACCGCCATCGTCGAGGCGTTCGCATCCGGCGCGTGGGGCATCGCCGACCTGCGGCTCGCCTCGATGGAGCGGCTGTTGGACATCCTGCTCGCCGACCCGCGTGCCGCAGACGGGCTCGGGGAGGAATTGCCCAATGATGAACTCAGCTCCGCCGATGACCCGCGCCGATTCCGGCCTGAGGCGTGGTCGGCAGCGCAAGCGGTGCTCGACGAGCTCGAAACGCCCGAACGCCTCGCCGACCTCCTCGCGCGCCTGCGGGCGGCCGGCGACGACAGCGCGGGAGAGCTTCTCGGCCTCCTCGCACTCCAGGCCGTCGACCCCGCCCTCGAACAGCTCCGGCGTGTCGCCGAGCCGGTGCTCGCCGCAGCCGATGACGGCGAACGTCTCGACGACGACCTGTATGAGGGCGCCGACCTGCTGCTCGGGTGGCTGAAACCCAATGTCGATTCCCTGATGAAGGCTCGCTCATGAGCGACCTCGACCTGACCGAGATGCGCGAGCTCGCCGACGGTGCCGGCCGGCTCCTGCGCTTCGGGCTCAGCCCCCGACTGCGCCCGAACCGCGATGGTGAGTACAACGCGCTGGTCCTGCGCTACCAGGCCGACCTCACCTTCCAATCGGTCGTGCGCGCCATGGCCACCGGGCAGGGCCTGACGGTCCTCACCTGCGACCGGATGGAAGGCCTCGTCCTTGCCCCGACCGAGGACTCGCCGTACCGCATCCGGCTCGCCGACTACGTACTTCTGCAATCGACAGACATCCGTCTGCTGCACGGCATTGTCCAGGTCGCCATCGCCGCGACCGCCTACCCGACCGCGGCCGCGCTCGAAGACGGCACCCGCCTGGCGTCGGTGTCGGCTACGCAGGTCTACGACCGGGTGCGGGCCATCCTCGATGACGAGCGCGGCGCTGCTGGCCGCGACGACCCGCCCGAGGACGAGCCCGACCTCGAACCGGTCTGGCGCGCCGTGCGACGCCTCCGCCCCGCGGACACCACGCCCGACGGACGCGATACGCCGCACAACGTCATCGGCGCCATCCGTAAGGCACTGCGCTGGCTCGAGGCCAACGGCCTCGCGGATGCTGTCATCGGCGATCCCGACACGTGGCGTCTGCGTGACCGGTATCGGCTGCAGGTGCTCGGCGCCGCAGGTGAGGCCGTGGACCTCCTCCACGCCGACTGGACAGGCGACCACTGATGTACCGCCTCGCCCGCATCCGCCTCGCTGGCGTGGGTCCCGCCGATGCCCGCTTCGACAAGCCTTCCCCCGACGCGCTCCCGTTCGAGGTGAGCTGCATCGGCGCCACCGGCGCGCCGGAAGACAGCCTCATCTGGCTGGAGAACGGCGGCGGCAAGACGGTGTTCCTCGCGCTGCTGTTCCATGTGCTACGGCCCGACAAGGCCACCCAGATCGGCAACGACGAGAAGGGCCGCCGAGCCGACATCCCCGACTTTGTGCTGACCAACGACGTCGCCCACGTCGTGTGCGAGTGGGTCGCCGACGGCAGCGACGCGCGCCTGATCACCGGCCTGGTCGCCGACCGCCGCGGCGCGAACGTCAACCGCACCTGGTACCTCCTCGCCGTCCGTGAAGGCGCCGCCACGCTGGATGACCTCGCCTTCGATGTCGACGGCCGTCGCGTCTCCGCCGCCCGCTACGTCGAGTCGCTCGAGCAACTCGCGTCCGAAGCCGGCAAGAGCGGCCGCAAGCATCGTGTCGAGCTGACCAAGACGGCCGTGCAACGCCAGTGGTTCGAGACGCTCGCCGACCACGACCTCGACCCCGCCCTGTTCGAGTACCAGGTGCGGATGAACCGGTCCGAGAGCGGCGCCACCTCGCTGTTCAGATTCACGTCAGCCGAGAAGTTCGTCGAGTTCTTCCTACAGCTGACGATGAACCCCGACACCGTCGCCGCGCTCACCGAGGAACTCGGCCGCGTCGCCGACAAGGTGTCGTCCCTCCCGCACAAGGAGCTTGAGCTCGCACACGCTAGCGGCACTGTCGAGCGGCTTTCGAAGCTCGCCAGCGCATGGTCGGAGTTCGAGACCGCCGACGCAGCCCGCACCCAGGCACAGCAGCGCGCCGAGTTCCTGCACGACCGGCTCGCGGCAGCGGTCGCCAGGGCCAGTGCGGTGCTCGCCGCCGCCGAGAAGCAGGTCGAGCTCGCAGAGGCCGAGCGGGTCGCCGCCGACAAACAGCGCCGCGAGAGCGACACGCGCGCCAAGACGGTCGCCATCGCGCTCGCCGACGCGCGGGTCGCCGCGATCCAAGCCGCGGTCGAAACCGCAGCGGCTGCCGCAGCGGCTTCGACCCTCACCGCCGATGCGTGGCCGCGCGTCCCGCAGATGCTGCGACGATCCGCGCTTGCCGGCGAGATCACCCAGGTCCGCGTCGCGCTCGACGCGGCGAACGAGGACGCGGCGCCGCTGCGGGAGCGGCGCGACGCGCTGCTGCGGACCCTGCGCGGCGTCCTCGACGCGCAGGTCCGCGCCGCCGACGCCGAACTCACCAAAGCCACCGAGCAGTGGCGGGCCGCTGACGAAGCCGAACGCGAAGCGGACCGCGCACTGGCCGACGCCACAGGCGCAGGGAAGGAACTCGACGGACGCATCCGCGAGATCACCCGTCAGGTCGAGGCCCACTACGAAGCGGTCAAGGCCGCCGTCATCGCCGGCCTCCTGACCATAGGTGTCGCACCGCGAGACACCCTCGGCCAGGCGCGCACCGAGGTAGCGTCGGCGGCGAGCGAGGTCGAGCGGCTCAAGGACGTCCGCGGCGAGTTCGCCGGGGAACTCCCCAAGCTCCGCAGCCGGCTCACCCGCGCCGCTGACGAGGCATCGCAGGCAGAGCAACGCCATGCGCAAAAGCGCCACGCCGTCGCTGGCGTGCTCGACGAACGAGCGCGGCTGGCGGCGCATCCGCTGCTGGCCGAACTCGGCGCCGAAGACGCCGACCTGGAGCTGGTCGGTGCGGACCTCGCGAACCGCGTCGCAGCCGAAGCCGACCGTCAGCGTGCCCTCGCGATCGCCGGCGTCGCCGCCACCGCCGAGGACCAGCGCGCTGCCGACACGCTCGATCGCGACCGGCTCCTCCCCGCACGTGCCGAGGTCGAGGCGTTGTGCCGCACCCTCGCCAAGGAGCGCGTCACCTCTGCCGTGCCCGGTTGGCGGTATCTGGTCGAAGCAGTGCCGACGGCGCAGCACGCGGCCGCCATCGCTGCGCACCCCGCACTCGTCGATGGGATCGTCGTTGCCACCCACGACCTCGACCGTGCCCGCGACGTCCTCGCCGGCACCAACCCGAGCGCGGCGATCCTCATCGCCGCCGGGTCGGTCCTCGCCGACACCGGCGCACCAGCCGCGGCTGGCTGGGTCGTCCCACCCGCCGCTGCGCTGCACGACCGCTCCGCCGCGGAAGCTGAGCTCGACCGCCGACAAGACCGCATCGCCAAGTCCGAGGCGCAAGCCGAGGACATCGCCGCCGCCGAGCACACCGCACGCGCCCTGGCCGATGCCCTGACCACCCACCTCGACGCCTGGCCGACCGGCGCCCTTCCGGCGGCGGTCGCCGAGCGAGACGAGCTCGAACGAGCGGCGGCCGCCGCCCGCACCGCCGCCGTCGACGCCCGCACCGCGGTGGAGACCGTCGAAGGCTGGCTGGAGGAGACCGACGGCCAACTCGAACACCAGCGCACCCGGCTCCGCAGCGCCGAGGGGCTAACCGCACGGCTGGAGCAGCTCGCAACCGCCGCCGACACGACCGCCAAGGCCGAGCGCGAACTCGCCTCCCTCCAGAAGGAGCGCACCGGGCTGGCGAAGGCGGCCGACTGCGCGCTGGCTGCGCGCACCGCCGAGCGCGACCGCCGCGAGGCCGCAGCGGCTCGAAAGGCGACGGCGCAACAGGCGCTCGATGGCGCCAGCCAGGTGCTCGCGGGCCTGCCCGAGGTGGGCGACGGGCCGGCCGCACCGCTCGCCAACCTCGCGGAGCTGCGCGCTGGCTACGAGAGCACCGTGCGGAACGTCGCCGAGACGACCACCGACTCGGAGCTGTCACGGCAACTGGCTCGCCTGGAACGCGACCGCACCGACGCCGAAACAGAGTGGCAGGCGCTCGACGGGCAGCTCCGATCCCGCGTTGAGGAACTCGCCGCATCACCCGCTGCCGTCGACCCGGTCGCCCGCCGGACCGCGGACCAAGAGGCACGCCGCGCCGCCCGCGAGGCCGCGAACATCCATGCCCGGGCGCTGAGCCGACTCGACATCGCCAAGGCAACACGCCGCAGCCTGCCCGATCCTGAGCCGACCTGGCCGGTCGAGCCGTTCGACATCCCCACTGACCTCCCCGCCCTCGAGGCGTTCTCCATCTCGCTCGAAGCTGAGGCTGCCCGGACGCGAGAGCAGCGCACAATCGCGATCGACAAGGTCACTGCGGCCAAGACCGGCCGCGACACCAGGCTGGGTGAGCACGACGCGCTCGCCGCGCAGGTTGCCGGCCTCACCCACGGCGTCGGCGAGCGTGAGGTCCGGCCCGCCAGCCCATTCGAGGGCGACGCCGCCGCGGAGGTCAAATCAGCGCTCAGGGCCATCACCGACGCCGGCCACATCCGTGAGGACGCGGACCTCAACTGGCGCCGGGCTGCCACTGCGGTCGCTCGCTGGGCGCGGGACGAGAAGTGGAAGGAACTCACCGGCGACCTCGCACGCCGCCTCCGCGACGAGGATCCGGATCTGCTCGCCCGGGACGCCGCTGAGATGCTGGCCCAGACCCGGATCCTTGAAGACCGCCTCCGCGACAACATCGGCAAGCTCGACACTCACCGGCAGATGCTCCTTACAAGCCTCGGTGATGCGGTGTCCGAAGCCACCCGTAGCCTCCGCATCGCCCGCAAGAAAAGCGAGCTGCCCGCCGGTCTGGGTGATTGGTCGCACCAGCCATTCCTCAAGATCGGCTGCGAGCTCGCCAAGGACCGCACCGAGCTCGACGCCCGGCTGCGTCGCTACATCAACGATCTCCTTGAGCGCGCCTCAACGGTCGGCCTGCCGACCGGCGCCGACTTGGTCTGTCAGGCCGTGCTGGCATGCGCGGAGAGGACGGTGACGGTCGAGGTGCTGAAACCGAACAAGGCCCAGCGCCTCCGCTACGTCCCCATCACCGAGACGGCGACCCTATCCGGCGGCATGCGCGCCACCGCGGCCATCGCCATGTTCTGCACGCTCGCAAAGGTCCGCGCGGCCAACCGCACCGGCCGGGTCGGCGTCGGCACACTCGTGCTCGACAACCCCCTCGGCGACGCCAACGCCACGTACCTCGTCGCGCTGCAGCGCCTCGTCGCCCAGATGAGCGATGTGCAGCTCGTCTACGCGACCGGCGTCAACGACATGGATGCACTCCGACTGTTCCCGGTCGTCACCCGCCTCACCAACGAGGCCGCAAAACGCAGCCACCTCGCCTACGTCGTCGCCGACGAGGCGTTCCTCAAGCGGCTCGCGCCCGCCGATGGCGACAACGCCATCATCACGGGCGCCCGCCTGGTCCGTAGACAGCAGCCGCTGCTCGCCGTCGATCTCCCATCGCTCGCCGATGACGAGGAGGACGACGTGTAGATGACGCTGTACGAGCGTGTCATCGAGGAGCTCCGCTCGATGGCGGGACGTCGCAAGCGGCTCCTCGCCGCCGAGTGTGACGACGCCCTCCTCGAGGTTGCGCCGCAGCTGCAGTATGACCCCGACCGCCGGCGACGGCTTCGCGAGGTGCTCTCCGACCTCAGCGACCTGGGCGAACTCACCTGGTCCGCGTCACGCGACCGCCGTATCCGACCCGAGTTGCCCGCCTTCGTCACGCTCATCGACCCGTCCGACGAAGCGCACCTCGGCGCCACCGTGCCGCACCTGCCATGGCGGCCCGAACTCGAATGGGCCTACAAGCTCCAGCTATCCGCTGCCGAGCGCGACGTCCTCGCCGCCGTGCAGGCATACCGGCGCGATCGTGAACCCAACGCCGAGGTCATCCCGCACCGCGAGCGGTCCCTCCAGTTGTTCGGTGACGAGAAACGTATCGACCGGCTAACCAGTGGCCGGCTGTTCAGACCCGGCCACCTCAGCCTCAAGGACCTCGACTGCTTCTGGGCTGCGCCGCCGATCGCCTGGAATGACACCGGCGGCGTCGGGCCAGTCGTCGTGTCCGAGAATGCCGCCAGCTACCACACGCTCGTACGCGTCCTCACCGGCACGGCCCGAGCCGTCGCGTACGGCGCCGGCAGTGCCTTCGCCCAGAGCGTCGCCAGCCTCGGCGGGATCGATGGCATCTCCGCTGTCCACTATGTCGGTGACCTCGACCCCGAGGGACTTGCCATCCCGCAACGAGCTGCTCGTGCTGCAGTCGCGGCCGGGGTCCCGGTCCCAGCGCCGTGCGAGGACCTGTGGTCGACCCTCGTCGATCTGGCCGGCGACTACGGACAAACGGTGCAGCCCATTCCGACGGAGGTGGCAACGGAGCTGTGCGTGTGGTTCGGACGCTCAGACCTTCGCGCGGCGGTCCAGCGCCTCCTCGAGGCAGGTGTGCGGGTCCCTCAAGAGGCACTGACCGCACAGCGCCTCCACACCACCCATCGCCAAGATCGTTGATCCGGACCGGCGGTTCTCAGGGAGCTCACTCCACCAGGCTTCGGCTCTGCGGGCAGTGGAGTGGCTTCCGGCCTCGTATTCGGGTCCGCTGGAACTCCTGCTCGCAGGTGACACAGACCAGCGTCTCAATCTCGGGCTGGTGTGGCTTGGAGGTTCTTGAACCGGACGGCCGAGGTCTTGGTTGGAGCCTTGCCTGGAAGCTGTCTGCCCGCTTCCGTAGGTCCTCAACGGCCTCGGGGCGAGCGCAATCGTCGCCATTGACGGCGATTGCCCGCTCCCCCCACGACAGGGCCTGCTCGAAGTTCTTGGCCTTCTGCTGTCGGATCGTCATCTGCTTGTAGGGTCTCCAGCACGGCACCTGGCCCCACTTGGCGATGAACGCTGCCCGGATGCCATCCATCTCTGAGTCGTGCTGGCGACAGGCCGCGTCGTACTCATCCAGGGCCGACGCGGAGGCGTCCCGGGACTGATAGAGCAGGGCCTCCAGGTGGGCGTGAATGAAGTGCCGGTCGATGACATCCGACGCGCGCTCCAGGAGCTGGCGGGTGGCGGGTGATCGACGGGTGAACGAGCCGCTGACCGCGTGAACGGTCGGTGATCGAACCGATGCGCCGCCACCACGGTGGGAGACGGGCGATCCGAGCACGGGCTGCCTGGCCGGGCTGGGCATAGCAGGTCATACGCCAAGGGTGGCGATGAACAGCCAGGCCGCCTTGGCCAGGAACCTCCCCGAGGGCAGTGGCGCAGCGCGGCACCGTGTTTCAAGTCGCGGATCGCGGGCTTGTAGACGGCGTGGCGGCGGTGGTCGGCGTCCAGCCAGACGGCGCTGCCCTCGCGGTCGGTACGAACGCGTGGTAGCGGTGAGGTCCGACGACAGCGGGTCCTGGGAACCGATTAACGAGTACGAGCAGGTCGTGTGCCTGGACTCTGGAGCCGACAGCCCGGTCGGTGCGGCTGGGCGACCGAGAGGTGCCGGCAACTTCGGTGCCGGCCGGGCAATCTTGGCCTCAAGGGGTTGACCGAATAGTCGCCTCTGAGCTGTTATGTACTGGACGGAGTGCGGACGACCTCGCCACAGCCAACTGACGCGACTTGGTGGAGACATGGCTCACATCGAAGCTTCTCAGCTGTCTAGTCTTGCAGATACCCTTCGGAGGGTCCCGTGTCCCTTCGCTCGCGACTCGAGGGTAGAAGTTCTCTCCTCGGCATCACGGAATGGAGGCGCCGATTGGCACACCTACGTAGGCGCTGTGGCCGAGCTTCTGGAACGTACGGGCGCGGCAGCAGACGTGGTGGCGTGTCCCCTGCCGGTTTCTCAGGAAGCACTACCTGATGGCCTGCTCACTCAGGCCGTCCACACTGTCCTTGCAGGTGCCGTAGTGCACAGCGGCGAGCCACTACTCACGCTCTACAGCGAAATCGAGACGCCCCGCTGGGAGTACCGACTCTTCGGGGTAGACTATTTCCCGCTTGTGATGGCGCCCGTGTACCCATGCAGCCACCCTCGCTTTATCCAGTTTCCCCGGCCAGTCTTGTTGTTTCAACCAGAAGCGTCGTTCGCCCGCCGCGGAATCTCCTCATCCAGCCAGAACCGGGCACGACTGTCCAGTCGATGCGAGCGATCCTTTGAGCGGTCGGCTCGAGACTACTTCGGAGACATCACTAGGAAGTCTCCAAAGGCTCACCGCGTGATCAAACCCTTGCTGGTTCAATCTCCACCTATCCGCTGGTGGCGCTCTGACCTATCCGCAGCGGTCCCAGTCAGCCCGAAGGGCAGCCTACCCAATCAAGTCAACAGGAGGCTCAATGCAGGAATCTCTCTTTGACTCGCTGACTTTGACACCCTTGCGGGCAGACCGAGAGCTAGTTAGGTTCCTGCAGGATCTAATTGCAGCATACCAACGCGGGGAGCTGGGTGGCACATCTCACGAAGTGCATCCCAATCTGTCGCACGGCTCACGGGAGAACTATCTCTATTTCACCCTGGCGCCGTCCATCAACTTCCAGCGCAAATCAGAGGCACTCTGGCGAGCCGCTGACCGAACATATCGTGACCCGGCAACGCGGTTCATCTTTTTCCCGGAAGAGGCACGGCGTGGGCGAGCTGCCTACGCAGAAGCGCTAGGCAAGCACTCTCTGGCCGTGCTTCGCGACAAGCACACAGATATATGGTTCACAATTTCGCAAACTCTCGCTGACCGTTATGACGCGGACCCAAGGACACTGCTAGGCCAAGCAGACTATGACGTCCTGTACGTTCGGAGCCTCGTGCTTCGCGATAAGAAGGCGTTCCCGTACCTGAGCGGACCTAAGCTCCTGAACTATTGGCTTTACATGCTTACTTGCTTCACTGATGCACGCCTCAAGCATCGTGAAGCCATTACCATTATACCGGACACCCATGTAACTCAGGCGTCGGTTCGGCTCGGCGTAGTACCTCCCTCTGTCAGCAGTGAAGCGGTAGCGGGAGTATGGACACATCTCCTCGCCGGTACTGGCATCGTACCTATAGATCTACATGCTCCCCTTTGGCGGTGGAGCCGAATGGGCTTTCCTGCAGTACAACGATCACAGAGGTAATGATGCTGACGGCAAGTGCGTGGGGCCAGCCATCAGCTAGGTATTACCGCTTTCTGCGGAAGGCAGAGCGACTCTATGGCTCCAAGCGACGGCTGGTGGTTGTAGGATGCGCAGACGGCAAGTTTGTACTGCCAGCGGCTCGACGAGGCTGGGAGGTGATTGCCGTTGAGATAGACGAACGGATGGTTTCCGGCTGTTCTGCGGCACCAGAGGACGGAATAGACCGCCGAGTCCCAGGACTGCTTTCCCGACTCTCGACTGAAGGACTTGCTGAACGAGTTTCAGTTCGAGTAAGCGACTTCATGACTGAGGGCGGCATCGGAAACTGCGACGCACTCTGGACAAGCGGTTGCCTTCAGTACTCGCGCAACAGCGTATACGATATTTCAGAGATTACAGATCGGCTTCGCTCGTTTCTCCACGTTGAGGGTGTGGCCTACTGCGAATATATGATTCCCGACGAGCCCAAACTCGTCGGGCGCCCTAATTGTCCTCCAGTCGACTGGTGGAGCACCGTCTTCCCGCGTCGAGGCTGGCGAATCGTTGGTCATACGGTCGCCTTCGACGTTCCGGAGGGCCCACATCCCTACGTACCGCTTCCACACAGACACTCATGGGGCCGGCTATCTGCGGTTAGACTCCGACAGTATGGCTAGTCTGTACCTCATATCGGGCCTTCCTGGCATTGGCAAGACGAGCGTCGTGTCCCAACTGTGCAACAGATATCCTGATACATACGAACGCTTACACTTCGGTGCTCTACTTCGTGAGGTCGTCGAACAGCACTCCTCCGCGACGATGGCGCACGCTGAGTTCCGAGCCCGGTTCCGCGAGCTGGTGACGCGCGAGGTCATTGAGTCAGCGACGCTGTCCACTCGCCGGCAAGTGGATAACTCCCCAGCACCAGTTTGCCTTCTTGACTCTCACGCCGTAAGTCCGACAATTGCGGGAATCAGATGTACTCCGGATAGCCCAGAGCGACTTCGATTACTAGGGCTTGCAGGTATCGTTCACCTCGCTCTGGCTGGGGCTCTTGAACGGGTGCTTGCGAACGGCGAGATCGACGGAAGGGTCATGATGTCAGAGGCGGAGGCTGAAGTCGCCGAGCAAGCACAGCTGGCAACGATCGTGATTTACGCGGCAATGAGCGACTGTCCCGCCGTCATTGTCGACTCCTCTGGTCCGGTTGAGGGAGTGGCTGAGAGAGTTGATGGAGCCATCAGGGCGTCGCGCGACTGGGGCATCGTACGTGGAGAGTAAAGGCCCCTGGACAACGGTGGAGGCGATGCGGCTCGCATATCAACGACGTTTGGCGCTCGGGATGCCTCAGCACGTCCTATTCCACTATCAGAGCCACGCCCAGTACGTCGCTAAGTTGGCCGCCTACTCCAATAGGCTCCAAATCCTGGGGCACTCAGTTGGGAGGTTACTGGACGTAGGATGCGGTTCTGGTGAGCTGCTTCGCTACTACGAACCGCTTGAGGGCTACCTCGGCATCGACGTGGTCCCCGGGTTCATTGACTATGCCCGGACCAGGTTCCCGGATTATTCATTCCAGTGTGCGGATATCCTACGCACGAGTGTTGAGGAGAAGTTCGATACGGTCGTTATGGTCGGGTTATTGGGTCGAAGCCCACATCCTCTTCCGCTTGTCAGCACGGCTGCGCGCCTCGCCCAGAGTCATCTAGTCTTCGACTTCCTGGGTGACGAAGGAAGCGCACACGCCGTGGCGCATTTGCGAACGCTGTCGCGACACAGCGTTCTCAAGGTGGTCCGGGATGTCGGCTTGCGTGTCGTTGAGGAGGCTCAGCTCGGCACGTCAACCCGAATCGTAACTGCTTCTCAATGACCACATCGGTCAGCGCTCGTAACTACCGACGGGTTGCAGGTCGGGTAACTGCTGCCCTGTCTCGGACGCCTGACTGGTCCTTGAGACCGGCTGGCCACTTGGGTTCAACTGTGCGAGGCTCACCGTCGTGTCGAGGACGGTTCCGTGCCCGAGCAGGAGAACCGAAGTGGTCCTCTTCAGCAGGACGCAGGCAAACTAGCAGGACGTATGCTACCGAGGGGTGAAGCCGATGGACCAGACCCAGCTCTCTCTCGACCTGGGTGAGATGTTGGCGCCGACGGCGTCTGGTCGCGCCCGACGACGGCGAACCACGGGCCGGTCGGTCGTGACCAGCTGTGGACTCGAGTCCAATTACCGCGGTATGGGGTCACCTGCCGCAGCGGTCGCGGCCTTCCACGTCGCGTTCGACCTGTCCCGACGGCTCACGCCTAATATCGTGGACGTGTCGGAAGACCTCATTCAACTACGCATCGCATTGCTTGAAGAGGAGGTCGCTGAGTTCCGAGAAGCCGCACAGCGGCGCGACCTCGTTGGCGTGGCGGATGGACTGGCTGATATCGTCTACGTTGCCTACGGTGCCGCCATATGCTTTGGCATCGATCTAGACGCCGTCATCGCTGAGGTGCACCGTGCGAACATGACCAAGCTAGGTGAAGATGGCCGGCCGGTCCTGCGAGCTGACGGAAAGGTCTGTAAGTCCAATCGATACCGCTCGCCAGATATCGCTGCGGTGCTCGCTGAAGCTAGGGTTGACCCGATGACCAGTATAGCCTCCGGCTCCTAGCTGACAACTGTCCGAGTTAACCTTCCCCGGGGAGTCCAGGTCCGTGGGCTGTGGCTCGCATTGACCTGCCGGCGGTGCAGTCGCCCGGTCGGGTCGCTGCCTGTTGCCGGGCCGCCGGGTTGTGACTACCCGACTATGCTGTCGTTCGTCAGCTATGCCCGGCGGTTGCGATGGTGGCGGCAGTGATGGTCGGCGACGGTAACGTCTGGATCCCGCTGCGGGGCAGGTATCGCATGGGGTGTAGATGTCCACGATCATCGCCACGGTGTGTGCCCCAGCGGTTCGCTGACGGCCTTGGGGTGTACGCCGATCTGGAGGGCCAATTGGCCTGGGTGTGGCGCAGATCGTGGAAGCGGATCCGGGCAGCCCGGCGCGGCAGATGTGCCGGTCGAGCCGCCGACGGACGTACTCGAGTGCAGCGGGGCGCCGTCCTCGCGGGTGAAGACGAATTCACCTGTCGGCCAGGAGGGGCCGGCCGCCAGCAGCGAGCCCCAACGGCATGGGTTCCAGCCCACCGACGCGGTAGGGCTGGAGCGGCCATGCGTCCGCCCTCCAGACTACACAGACAGCGCCGAGACCTACGCGGAGGACAACCGCACCGACGGGAGGATGAGCTGGATGCGGCCGATCCCAGCCCGCTGAACGTCGTCACCACTCAGGCGGCCTGCTCAACCTCGATATCATCGAGAAGACTCCGCAGAGTGCGGGTGTTGAGCTTCCGCACGTCGGCGGTCAGGTAGTGCTCGTTGATGAGCTCGCGGAGTTCGAGTGCCCGCCGCAGCCGGTCCATCTCGGCGGTGGGGCGCCACGGCTCCGGCCGCGTGAGGAGCTGGCTCATCTCGTGCGCACGTGCGTGCAGGTAGTGCTCACGCGGGTCGCGTGCCGGTCCCGCGACGCTTTGCCCGCAGCTGCCGAGCCGGCAGCCGATGCGCGTTCGGATGTCGGTGTTGTCCAACAGCGCGGCACCTGCCTTGCGGCTCAGCGTCACCGCGGGACCGGGCAGGTAGATCCCGGCTGTCGCACCGAAACGGCCGCCGCCCTCGTCACCGTTGGTCGGCTTCAGTGGCGTCTTCTGTCGGCTGATCATCTCGGCGTGGTTGACCTTCTCGCGGAGGCCTATGCCCACCGAGTAGTGCGCTACATGGCCGAGCGCAACGGCGACCTGGCCGATGTTGCCGGAGAAGCCGAGGACGACCTCCATGCCAGCGTCCCTGAATGTGTCGGCGAGGCGGAAGACTGAGCGGATCTTCGCGACACTCTCGTTGTCACCCCCCAGGGGCGATACCCGTAGGTCGAGCAGCCGTACCCCGGCCTGCGCGTACTCCGTAGCCAGGCGGATGGCGGCCGTCTCGCCGTACCTGCGAGCAAGAACGAGCGTGGCGCGTACCGGCTTGTCCGTCTCGTGGACCGTGGCCTCGGCCAACGCAACGTTGAGGTTCGCGGAGCGATCGTCGTGAACGTAGAAGTGCGGCGGTGTGGTGACAGTCGTCGTCTCGGGATGCGCCTCGACAAGCTGGCCGACAAGAGTGGCCCGCGCGCTGGCGTCGCTTGCGAGCCGGTTGACGTCGTACGGAGCGCCGTCATCGTAGGTCAAGCCCTCTAGCTCGAAGCCGATGTCGGCGAGCCGCTCCGTCGCCGGATCGAACAGCACGTTCACACCGGCCTCCCGGGCCGCCTCGGCTGCGCCCTGCTGGTGCCGGGCAGCCATGGTGTCAAGCGTGATCGCCGACACGCCGCCCGGCTGGCGGACAAGGAAGTCCTCGACCTTGTTGTGGTCCTGCCGGCCGAGCCTGAACTCCACTCCCACGACGGATCCTCGCCTCCTACGTCTAGCTCCCGATGTAAGCAGCTGACATACTATGCGACAGACAGCATGACAGAGTACACGACAGAAGGGGATATGACGATGGCTGCGCGCGAGCCCAGTGCGCTTGCCCACAAGGTCACGGACCTGATCTCGATGCTCGGGCTCACGCACGAGGAGATCGGGGGCATCGTGGAGGCGTCGGCGCGGTCGGTCTCCCGCTGGTCGAGCGGGGAAGTCGTCCCGCAGCGTCTCAACAAGCAGAGGCTGGTGGAACTCGCCTACGTGGCCGAGGCAGTCGCCCATGTGTTGCCACGCGACCAAGCGAACCTCTGGATGTTTACACCAAACCGACTGCTTGACCATGACACCCCGGCCGACCGTATCCGCGCTGGCAGGTACAAGGACGTTCTCGATCTTATCGAGGCGATTGCGGACGGTGTCGTGGTGTGAGCGCCACCTGGACGAGGACGTTGTACAGCGGGTAGATGACCTCGGCCCGACGTCATGGTCGGGCGAGGCATACCGCCACACTAGCCGGGGCCGTGACCCACTGTCCGGTGTGGGCGCTCGTCTGTTCGGGGGGAGATGGAATCCGCGGGACGTCTTCCCGACGATCTACCTGGCGCAACCGCTCGCGACGTGCATTGGGGAGTTCGACCGGCTAGCCGTAGCCAACAGCATCGACCCGCTCGCCATGCTGAAGCGTCCCCACGAGCTGCACACGGTGACAGCAACCGATCTGCAGATTCTCGATCTTCGCGAGGAGAAATCGCTGAGCTACGTGGGACTCGCCCCCGAGGACATCGCCGACGACGACCGGACGGCCTGCCAGGCCGTCGGACACGCTGCCTGGTTCCTTCAGATGAGCGGCGTTGTCGCACCATCCGCAACCGGTAAGGGCCTCGTCATCGCCGTCTTCGAGAATCGATTGCGACCCGGTCAGCTGCGGCTCGAGCGCACGACCGAACTCGACGAGAACACGTATGGCGACGCTCGCTCAGGCGCCTTAGAACTCCTAACAGAGTGACGCGGTGCAGCGCCACCACGGTCTTCCCGGTGCCCGGGCCGCCCTCGATCACCAGCACCTCGGGGTGATCGAGCCGGATGATCTCGTCCTGCTCGGCCTGGATCGTCGCCACGATGTCGCGCATCCCGTCACAACGGC
>DASYUT010000159.1 GCA_036000965.1 Actinomycetes bacterium | reverse complement strand
TGGCTTCAAACTGCACCTCCCGCAGGAGCGTTTGGGGTTGGCGGCTTGATGTGGGCCGAGCCGGCGATCTTCTGGCGGCAGGCCGCCTCGACCTGGGGTGAGAACGGCACGCACCAGCGGCCGCCGGGGGTGCGGCGGGCTTGGAGCTGGCCGTGCTGCACCCAGTAGTAGACAGCGTCGGCGCTGATGCGGAGACGCTCGGCGACCTCGACCACGCTCAGCTCGCCCGCCTGGAAGGGTGCGGGTGCGGGCACCTTGTGGACGTGGCGGAGCCAGCGCACGGCCTTGACGTCGAACGCTCGCCCGCTGCCGGTCAGGTAGCCTGTCGCGTTCAACTCGTGGGCGAGCTCGGCGTCGGTGCGCTGGGGACCGAGCCGCCGCAGCAGCTCGATCACGCCGTCTGGGGTGCGCCGCGTTTGGGCCGCGGAGGGCCGGCGGCCGGTGAGCAGTTCCTCCGTAGCGCCGGAGTGCCAGCGGATGCCGACGCGCAGCTTGGCCCGGTCGGGCTCGGGCAGCACGGTGACGTCAGCGATGAGCGTGCGC
Source organism: Actinomycetes bacterium (assembly GCA_036000965.1). Classification (NCBI taxonomy): domain Bacteria; kingdom Bacillati; phylum Actinomycetota; class Actinomycetes; species Actinomycetes bacterium. The sequence continues at coordinate 2,292 of DASYUT010000159.1, read as the reverse complement.
AGCATCCGCTTGCGGTCCTTAGCTCGGGTCGTGGGCGCGTGCCACAGCCGCGGGAGGTCGGTGGTCAGCGCCTGGAGCTCGGCGGGTTCGGGGAGCGGGGCGAGCTGCGCCTGGGTGGCGGCCAGGGCCTGCTCGGCCTCGGCCAGGGTGACCAGCTTGGCCTCCCAGCGGGCCTCCAGGCTGCGCGCCACCAGGCGGTTCTCCGGCTCGCAGGCCACAAACACCCGCTCGGCCCGTTCGGCCTGGTAGCGGGCGCGCTCGGTGGCCAGCTCCGCGGCCCGGCTGGCACGGGCCCGCCGGTCGGCGACCTCGGTGGCGGCGGCGAAGGCCAACGCCACCTCCTCGGGGTTCAGCGCCGCGAGCAGCCGCTCGGCGACCGCGTCGTCCAGCGTCGCCGCCGCCACCGAGCGGCAGTCGGGTGTGGCCATCTGGTCGGCGCGTGAGGCCGCGCACTCGTAGGCGGCGCGCCCGTCACGGTGATAGCGAGTCGACATCGGCCGCCCGCAGCCGCCACAGATCAAGATGCCCTGGCACAAGGCCACACCCTCGCGGGGCGGCCGGGCGCCCTGGTTGGTGGTGTTGGCCGCAAGCCTCGCCTCGTTGGCCAGGAAGTCATCCCAGCTGATGTAGCCGGGATGATGATCATGGATGACCACCGGCCATTGAGCGCGTGGCAGCTGGACGGTCGTGGTCGCCACCGTGCCGTCCGGTCGGACCATGCGCCGGGAGCGGAACCGGCCGAACACGTAGCAGCCGGCGTAGGCGGGGTTGGCCAGGATGCCGAGCACGCGGGAGTGGGTCAGCCGGCCCCAGCGCAGCTGCCCGGCCCAGATCCCGCCGTAGGCGCGCAGCGGGAAACGGCGTCCCTTGAACACGGCCACGACCCCGTAGGCCGACCCGCGGGCGCGGAACGCGGCGAACACATCCGCTACGGCGGTCTGGACTTCTTGGTCGGGGTCGATCACGGTGGCGCCGTCATCGTCGTAGGCGTAGCCGACCGGCAGCGGGAAGCGCAGCTCGCCCCGCTCGGCAGCGGCCCGCTTGGCACCCTGCAGCCGGCCGGCGAGCACGTGCAGCTCTGCCTCCGACATCGTCCCCTTGAGGCCCAGCAGCAGGCGGTCGTTGAAATCGGCAAGGTCGTAGACGCCGTCGGCGTCGATGACCAGCGTGTCGGTCAGCCGTGCCAGCTCCAACAGCCGTGACAGGTCGGCCGAGGAGCGGGCCAGACGGGAGATCTCCAGCCCGAAGATCGCCCCGACCCCACCCTCGCAGACCCGGCCGACCAGCTCCCGGAAGCCCTGACGGTGCTCGGCCGAGCGGCCCGACAGGCCCAGGTCGGCGTCGATCACCTCGACGCTGGCGCGTCGCCACCCGAGCCTGACCGCCTGGTCGGCCAGGGCGTACTGGCGGGCGGTGGACTCGGTGTTGTCGCGGACCTGGGCAAGGGTCGACTGGCGCACGTAGATGATCGCGGCGCGGTCCAGATGGCTGGAGGTGATCTTGGGATGGGCGCTGCGGGTCGCCGCGGCGCTCACCGGACGCTTCCAACGCGGCCTCGGTCATGTTGGCGACGACCGCGACCAGCTCGAGCTTGGAACGGCCGGGGAGCATTCAGTCCAGCTCCCGCCGGACCAGTAGCTCGGCGTTGATCGCCGAGATCTCCGCCAGCACGGTCTGCACCTGGGTGGTCTGATCCACCCGGCGGCGGACCAGCTCGACCAGCGCGGCCGGCACGTACAACAGTCGGTTGCGACCCCGGGTTCGGCCGGTCGCCAGGTAGGTGTAGGGGCCGTGCAGCTCGCCTCGGGTGCATCTGCAGCCCTCCTTGCCGCAGCGCCGCCCCTGGTCGACCAGCGAGCCGTGCAGCAGCGCCTCGACGTCTGGTAGCCCAGCAGCCAGCTGGCGACGCCGTGTGCGCAGCTGCCGCACGCTGAGCTGGCTAAGATCTCGATTCTTGTTAACCATCGGCATACAAGATCACAGCTGGTCAATCGATTGCAAACCGACCTGGTTGATCGCGCCCGCCAGCGCCGCGAGCGCGACCAGCACCTCAGTAGTCAGCCGATGCGCAGCCGGGGCAGGGGCCCGGTCGGTCCAGGCCACCGGCAGGGTCACCCGACCCCCGGGCCCACCCTCGCAGACGAAGACCAGCCCGGTGGAGGGCCGACGCCGCTCCAACAACACGACCAGACGCTGCCCGGCCAGCGGGTGGAACGGGTGCGTGACAACCAGCGATTCAGACGGCGTGCTGGACGACGCGGCAGTATGCCGGGACCGTGGCGATCCCCAGCC
>DASYUT010000158.1 GCA_036000965.1 Actinomycetes bacterium | reverse complement strand
GACCGTGGGGACGGTGGCTTCAAACTGCTCCTCCTGTCAGGAGTGCTGGGCTTGGGACTTGACGACGGCCGGGAGATGGGCCGATGCGGCGACGCGGCGGCGGCAGGCAGCCGCGACCTCCGGGGTGAAGTCGATGTACTTGCGACCGCCGCGGCCCCGGCGCCACGGGAGGTGGCCGCGCTCGGTCCAGTAGTAGACGACATCGGGCTTCACCCCCAGCGCCCCGGCCACCTCGGCGATGGTGCGCTCGTTGGGCTCCCGGCCCGCGGGGTCGATGTCGCGGTGAACCTGCGGTGAGGCCGCCACGCGCTCCCGCCAGGCGGCCTCCACGTCCGGCCCGAACGGGACGCACCAGCGGTTGGAGCGGCCCCGCCGGGCCTGCATCAGCCCACGGTTGATCCAGTCGGTCACGGTTCCTGGTTCACGCCCAGGCGGCCAGCCACGTCGCGCACGGTCAGCTCACCGGGGCGGAGGAGATCGGGCGATCCGATCCCGTGGTAGTGGCGCAGCGAGGAGACGGCGTCAGCGTCGAAGGCTCTCCCGCCCCCGTTCGGTGCCCGGCCGCGTTCAGCTCGGCGGCGAGGGTGGCGTTGTCGGTGGTCGGCCCGAGCCGTCGGGCGAGCTCGACGGCGGCGGGAGCGGTGCGGCGGTATTCGACGACCGCCATCCGCCGGGCGAGCGCCACCTCGTCGGTGGCGCCGGTGTGCCAGCGAATCCCGATGCGGGCCTTGGCCAGGTCGGGCTCGGGGAGCAGGGTGACGTCGGCGACGAGGGTGCGCAGCAGCCGCTTGCGGTCCCGGGCCGCGGTGGTCGGCGCGTGCCACAGGCCAGACACGTTGGTGGTGAGGGCTTCGAGCTCGGTCCGGGACGGAAGGGGCGGGACGGCGGCTTGCGCCTGGGTCAGGGCCTTCTCAGCCTCGGCCAGGACGGCCAGGCGCGACTCCCAGCGGGACTCGAGGTTGCGGGCCACAAGGCGGTTCTCGGGCTCGCAGGCGCAGAAGGCCCGCTCCGCCCGGTCGGCCTGGTAGCGGGCCCGCTCCACGGCCAGCTCGGCGGCCCGGCTGCGGCGCGCCCGACGGTCGGCGACCTCGTCGGCGGCGGCCAGGGCCAGGGCGACCTCCTCGGGGTTGAGGGCGTCCAGGAGGCGCTCGGCCACGGCGTCGTCGACGCTGACGGCGCTGATCGACCGGCAGGTGGCCGTCGCTGTCTGGTCGGCCCGGGAGGCTGAGCACTCGTAGGCGGCGTGGCCGTTGCGGTGGTAACGGGTCGACATGGTCGCCCGCAGGAGCCGCAGACGATGATCCCCTGGCACAGGGCGTGGCCCTCGCGCGGCGGGCGGGCCCCGGCGTTGGTGGTGTTGGCCTGAAGCCGGGCGGCGTTGGCCAGGTAGTCGTCCCAGCAGACGTAGCCGGGGTGGTGGTCGTGGACGGCCACCGGCCACTCCTGGCGGGCCAGCTCGACGACCTTGGTCCGCACCGTCCCGTCCGGGGCCACCACCCGGTGGGAGTGGTAGCGGCCGAACACGTAGGTGCCGGCGTAAGCGGGGTTGGCCAGGATGCCGAGCACCCGGGAGTGGGTCAGCCGGCCCCAGCGCAGCTGGCCGGCCCACGCCCCACCGTAGGCACGCAACGGGAAGCGTCGCCCCTTGAACGCGGCCACGACCTGGTAGGCGGACCCGCCGGCGCGGAAGGCGGCGAAGACGTCGGTGACCGCCGCCGCCACCTCCGCGTCCGGGTCCATCACCGTGGCGCCCTCGTCGTCGTAGACGTAGCCGACCGGCAGCGGGAAGCGCAGCTCCCCCCGCGCCGCCGCGGCCCGCTTGGCGCCCTGGAGCCGACCGGCCAGAAAGTGCAGCTCGGCCTGTCGGGTAGCCGGGGCCCATTGCTGTGCCCCGGCCCCCTCAGAACCGTGCGGGCCCGTCATCCGAGCACACGGCTCAAGCGAGCCCTATGGCTCGCAGGCGCGCAGCAGCGCGGGTCCGCCGCCGGTGTCGGCGGTGAGCCGCTGCCGGCAGTGGGCGTGCAGGAGACGGACGTGTGGTCCGTCCAGGGTGCCCGGTCCCGCTCGGGCGATCGCGTTACGGGTGATCGCCTTGCGGGTTGCCCGCATCCATTGCTCCCATTCGCGGGGGCTGGTCGGCGGGTCGTCGGCGTGCAGCAAAAGCGCCCCGCAGACCGGGCAGGCGCCGTTCTGGTTCACCAGCAGGTGCCAGTCGGCCTTGTCCACCAGCGGGATCACCGTCTTGCGCCGCCGCCGGGCCCAGTACTCGGCCAGGGCCGGATCATCCGGAGACGCTCCGATCTTGACCAGCTGGTGCCGGACGATCTTCGTCCACGCGAACTTGCGCAGATAGGCACCGCTGTCACGGTTCCCGAACACCCACCGGTCACGCCGGTGAGGGTTGAACGCGCCGAAGTACTGGTGAACGATCCAGTCCCTCGACTTGTTCGCGTGGGCGTATTTGGCCCATTTGTAGGCCAGCTTCCACACGTGGTGGTCCAGTGCCGCGAACGTCGCGGTGGAGACCACTCCCCGGTAGTAGGCAGACCAGCCCCGGATGATCGGGTTGAGCCTGGCGATCACCGCTTCGGCGTTGGACCCTCGCAGGGCCAGCATCTCGGCGGCGAGCCGTTCCCGGATCCGTTGCACGGCCGCCTTGCTCGGCTTGATCAGCAGCTTGCGATTGCGATGTCGGCGAACGTGGAAGCCCAAGAACTCGAAGCCGTCATCGAGGTGCACGATCCGTGTCTTGTCCTCGTTGAAGGCCAGCCCCCTGGGCGCCAGCCAGGCGGCCAGCCGCGCCTTGACCTGCTCGGCCTGCTCGCGGCTGACGCACATCGCCACAAGATCGTCTGCGTATCTCACCAGCACGGGACTGCCCCGCATCGCGCTTCCGGCATTGACGCCGGTCTCGTGATAGCGGACCCCGGCGGCCTGCTCCATGCCGTGCAAGGCCACGTTCATCAGCACGGGGCTGATCACCCCGCCTTGAGGAGTTCCCTCCTGGGTTGGGGCGAACCAACCGTTGTCGACCACGCCCGCCTTCAGCCACTGGGCGATGAGTCCCCGCGCGGGGAACGTGCCCAGCGAGGTGAGCAAGTGCTCATGATCGATTCGGTCGAATGCCGCCGCCAGGTCGGCGTCGAGCACCCACGGCCGTTTGGGGTTGGGCCCCTTGCCGGTCAGGTAGATGGACTCGATCGCGTCGTGGCAGCCGCGGCCCGGCCGGAATCCATAGGATCTGGGCTCAAACCGCGCCTCCCACTCGGGTTCCAGCGCAGCCAGGACAACCGCTTGCAAGGCCCTGTCCGCGATGACGGGAATGCCGAGCGGGCGCTGACGCCCGCCTGCCTTCGGTATGTACACCCGCTTGACGGGTTTGGGCTTCCACGACTCGGCCCGGTGCTGCACCCAGCCGGCCAACTCGGCCTTCGCCTGGGGCAGCAGCGCCGTGTTGCCGTCGATGCCTGCCGTCTTGCGGCCCGTGTTGACCTCCGCCACGCGCCGCACGCTCAACAGCGTGTTGGCTCGGGAGCGGAGCATCAGCTTCTGCAAGTTGCGGACCTTCTTGAGGTCCCCTGCCTGCGATGCCGTGAAGATCCGTTGCCTCAGCCGCCGTACGTCATCCTCCACCGGCCGCCAGTCGATCCACAGCCAGTCGCAAGGTTCGCCCTCGGGTCCGTTCACCGCGCCGACGACGGGTGCGGCGGCCTGCGCCGTCCCACCCCTCTTCCTCGCCACGGTGTCCAACTTGTCCCTCGGTTCCAGCGCCTTGAAGTCAGCAGTTCGACACAGGCCCACCAGACCCACGTCAGCACCCTTTCGGGTCCGGGCAGACGCCCGTATCCGGCCGGTTATACGAGACGACCGGCGGAGGGGCCGATCACGTTGTCTCGCCTTCCCGCTGCCTTTCGGCCACCGGCATTTGCTTCTTGGGCCTTCCTGTTCCCGCCGGGGAGTTCCGCGTCCCTCACGGTCGGCCTACCAGACACCGCACTCGGCACCTGGACCCCGACGGGGTTACCGCGTTGCGCACGCACGAGATCCGACTGGGGTGGGCGCCCCCTATACCCCGGGAACAGCGGTGTCCTACGGCTGTTGGTCGCGTCCCGCAGCCGCCGCTTGCCGCCTCTCAACGGCCGGTTCCTGCACCCCGGCACCACGACCCATCACGCAGGGCTGTACCTGACGAGGCATCACCAGGGGTTCACTCGCGTTCGCCCGTCCAGTCTTCCCCTTCGCCTGTGGCGCTCGGATGGAGCGGGCGCCCTTGGGCTTGACCCCCTGAGCTTCGCACCCCGCGGTTACCCGCGACGCACGTCAGGGTGGGGACGGACCTTGGACACTGGTCCGGAACTACACCCTCGTCACCGATCCTCCAGTCGGCGAGTTCACTCGCAACGTGCGCCCTCGCGTCGCACCGCTCATCGTCCCCTCCCGACCCCAGCAGCAGCCGGTCGTTGTAGTCCACCGGGTCATAGATGCCATCGGCGTCGGCCAGCAGCGCGCCCGACAGCGCGCACAGGTCCAGCAGCCGGTACCAGTCAGCGCCCGAGCGGGCCAGCCGCGACACCTCGATGCCCAGCACCAGCCCCACATGCCCCATGGTGATCTCGGTGACCAGCCGACCGAACCCCACCCGGCCGGCTGCCCTGGACCCGGACTTGCCGAGATCGTCGTCGATCACCAGCACCCGCGAGGTCTGCCAGCCCAGCGCGACCGCCCGCTCCACCAGCCCGTACTGCAACCGGGTCGACTCCCCATGGTCAGCGACCTGCTGGCGGGTGGACTGGCGCACATACACCACCGCCAGCCGCTCAAGATGCCGGTCGCCCACCTTGCCGCCCAGCCGCTCCCACGGCAGCACCGCAGTCATGGCCGCCCCCCTTCACCGGCCAGATCCCGGACGTCGACGCCCGTCGCGCCCACGCCCGGCAGCCGCACCGCCAGCACCCGGCTGGCCAGCACCGCCAGCCACCACACCGCCGCCCGCCGGTTGGCCTCCGGCAGCTCCGCCCAGCACTGGTTGGCCGCCCACTGGGGGGCCAGGGTCTTCCCCCGTCGTCCATGACGACCCGCCCTCCTCGCCACGCGCGCGGGCTCGCAGCCGCTCGACGACCTCGACCAGCCGCAG
>DASYUT010000157.1 GCA_036000965.1 Actinomycetes bacterium | reverse complement strand
ACCCTACCTGACTATGAGCAGGGAAACCGGCTCGCTGAGTTTGCCATCGCAGAGTTGGATGTCGATGACGAGCAGCCTGTCGAGGTACGAGCGATTCTCGACCGGGTCGGCGCTCGGGTTGAGGACGTCCAATTGTCTGATCAGGGTATTCGCGGTGTGAGCCTTGCCGGGCCCGGCCACAGTCCGACATGCTTTGTGAACCTTAACTATCAATTCGGTCACAACGAGCAGGTAACGCGATTCACGCTCGCCCACGAACTGTGCCATCTGCTGTTCGACCGGTGGCGCGCCCGGCGACTGGCCGTCGCGTCGGGGCCGTGGGCGCCTCAGGATATCGAACGCAGAGCCAATGCATTCGCTGCGGCATTCCTAATGCCGCGCCCGCTGCTTGACCGGGCAGCCCGAGAGGTTGACGCGCCTTTTGGCTCCGTCGAGTGGCTGGTCGAGATGGCGGCCATTGCCAACACCAGCGCCTTAGCGACGCTGGAGCGGCTCGCTAATCTCGGTCTTCTCCCTGAGTTTAAGCGCGAAGCTCTCCGGTATGAACTGTTCAGGCGGACGGCGGACCTGCCAGCGGATAATGGCCCCCCAACGAACAGGTGATACCACAGTTCTGGTGACGTGGCGTCAACGCCTGCATCTTTTTCTCCGTCACGGCCGAGTAGTACCACTTGCCCATTGGGTCGCCGCTGACTGGCCCAGGGTAAAAGGCGCCGGCGCCGCAGAGCAGTCATTGTCTTCTTCGACGAGTCGGCACGGCGTCTCTCTGACCCCGATCGTGCGACGGCGATGCTAGCGGGCTCAAGGGCTGGTTCAGGACCTGCTGGTCGGGGGCACCTGCTCGACCGGGGCCTCGGGCTCGGACGTGAAGGGGCGGAGCGCCGCGACCAGGACGCCGGTGAGGCCGGCCCCGAGGCTCGCGCGCGCCAGCGGAAGCAGCCGGCGCAGCTCGGCTACCTCAGCCGGGGTGGGGCCGGGGGCGGCGGGGTCCCAGCTCGCCAGCCAGCAGCGCAGGAGCTGGCGGCCGGCCTCGGCCAGGTCAGGTTGCGGCTCCATGGCGGCGAGCAGGGCGAACCGGAGCCGCTGCCAGCGCCCGAGCCGTGCGAGCAGCGCCAGGCAGTGCCGACGGACGTGCCCGTGGCGGGTGGAGGTGCAAAGCGCCCAGAGCCGGTCCGGTCCGGCCTGCGCGACGCGCCGCCTGAGCCCGGACCGGGCCGCCCGCGACACGTCGGGATCCGGGTCGGCCAAGGCGGCCCGCAGCTCCCCGACCCGTGCGCCCGGGTCCAGCCGGGCCACCGCGCGGACCGCGGCCCGGCGCACGGCTGGGTCCGGGTCGGCCAGCCAGCGCCTGGCCAGCTCGGCGTCCCCGGCCGTGCCGGTCTCTCCGAGGCCGAGGAGGGCGACGGCCGGGTCGGGCCGACCCCCGAGGGCGGCCCGGTAGCGGCCGGCAACGTCCTCGCCCCGGGCCCGGAGCAGGCGCTGGGCGACGGTCCGCACGGCGGCCTGGTGGTCCAGCAACGCCTGGCGCAGCGTCTCGGGCGCCTCGTCCGGGAAGCGGGCGACGAGGGTCCGCAGGGCCCGCTGGCGCAGCCCGGCCACCGGCTGGCCGAGGAGGCGCTGGAGCAGCCGGCGGAGCTCGTCGCCTTCCAGCTGGTCCAGCGCGGTGTCGACGACGGTGGCGGCGGCCACGGCGTCGTCCTGGCCGAGGGCCGCCTCCAGGACCCCGGCCGGGTCATCCCATGGCATGGCGGCCAGCATGCGGGCTGCCGCTCGCCTCGTGGCGAGGTCGCCGGCCGCGAGGACCCTGACGACGTGGTGGCGGTGCTCCGGGTGCTCAAGCAGTCGCGCCGTCCAGGCCAGCACGGTGCCGGCCCGCTGGCCGGCGGCTAGGCGCTCGACCAGCGCCAGGTTGAGGGCGAGGGCCGGGATGTACCGCGGCTCCAGCCGGCGGGTCACTGCCGCCCGGGCGGCCCGGCGCACCTGCGGCACCCGGTCGCCCGTACGGACGAGCAGGTAGGAAAGGGCCTCGCCACCGCCAACGGCGTCGAGCTGGCGGACCGCCTCCTCGCGGACACGCCCGTCGGGATGCATGGCGGCTAGGGCGGCGGCCAGCAGCATCGGCGGTGCCGCCGCCCCGGGCGCCGTGCCCGCCCTCTCTGCGGAAAGCGGTCCGGTGCCGGCTGGCGGCCCGATCCGGACCCATCCGCCGACCGCCCCGGGCCCGGCGCGGCCGGTCCGGGGCCAGCGTCGGCGGACCTCGGTGTCGAGGCGTCGGAGCCGCGCCGGCGGCACGGCGGCCAGGAGCTGGCCGGCAGCATCGAGGGCGGCTGCCCGGATGGCCGGGTCGGGGCCGGCGGCCAGCTCGAGGAGGGACGGGATGGCCGCCGGCCCGCCCAGCTCGGCCGCGAGCCGGACGGCGCCGGGCCGCGTCCCGACCCTGTGCAGCTCGTCCACTGCCGCCTGCGCTTCCGGGCTGAGCTCCCAGCTGGTCATGCTTGCACGGTAGGGGGTGACGGCCGTCCCATCCAGCCAATTGCCGTGTGCCGCCGCCGCAGGTCCCGGACGTCAGATCGCGGCGGCGCCCCGGGCGGCCAGGGCGAGGCCGACGACCACGATCACCGAGGCGGTGGCGAGCGGCATGAGCCCGCTGGCGCGGGCGAGCCAGCCTGGCGTCGCAGCGGCCCATCGGCCGTCCACGGTCCGCCTGGCACGGACCAGGAGCAGCCCGATGCCGGTCAGGGTGCCTGCCATGCCGACCCCATAGGCGAGCACGAGGAGCACGCCGAACCAGGCGTGCCCGAGTGCGACGGCGCCGAGCAGGACGACCACGGCCGAGGGGCTGGGCACCAGTCCACCCGCGAACCCGAGGGTCACGAGCGCACGCCGACTGACCGGCCAGGCCCCCCGCTGCTTCTCCTCGGCGGGGACAGTTCCACCACGTCGCCCGTCTCCGCGCCCGTGTGCCTGTCCCAGGTCATGGCGGTCGTGCCCGGGCTCAGGGCCGTGGTGGTGATCGTGCCCGGATCCCGCGCGGTGATCGTGCCCGTCTCCGCGCCCGGCGCCATGCCTGTGGCCCTGGCCGGGGCGGGTGACCGCGCCATGCCCATGCCCATGAGGATGGCCGTGGGGATGATGGTGGTATCGGCCGCCGGTGATGGCGCGGCGGAGGAGGCCGACGCCGACCGCGGCCAGCAGCAGGCCGCTGGCCAGGCCGAGCCAGGGGTAGAGGCGTTCGGGTGCGACCACCCGGGAGGCCGTCAGCACGACCCCGAGGACGAGCACGCCGGCGGTGTGGGTCACGGTGATCGTGGCCCCGATCGTGACCGCCTGCCGGGCCTGCCCGTGCAGGCCGACCAGGTAGGCGGCCATCACGCTCTTGCCGTGCCCGGGCGCGAGCGCGTGGACGGCCCCGAGGACGGTCGCGAGCAGGACCGCGAACAGGGCGAAGCCGAGCGTGAGGTGCTGCCGGGCGACCAGGGCGGCGAAGGCCGCCGTGGCCCGGTCGACCGCCATGGGCGCCCGGCTGGTGCGGCCGGCCGCGGCCGGGGCCGCGCCCCCCCAGCGCGGCCCGCCTGGCCGGAACCGCACGGTGGCCTGGTCCTGGGCGAGCGGGGAGCGAAGCAGGTCCTTGGGGTAGGCGGTGAGCCGCGCGCTGGGGCTGCGGGCGGGCACGTCGGCCGCTTCCAGCGTCGTGCCGTCGCCCACCGCGGTGATCTCCCGCCAGCCCACCCGGCCGGCGAAGTTGCCATCGACGTACGCGAGCGTCCGTGCGCCAGCCCGGCCGCCGGCCGGCGCGGCCAGCGCACACTCGAGCCGGAGGGTGGCCAGGCCGCCCTGTCCGGGCGGGAAGGCGACCGTGCCGCCGGTGACCGCGAAGCGGAGCGCCTGCCCGTCGAGCCGGGCCTGGAGCCGGGCCGCGATGCCGTGGCACTCCCGGTCGCGCCAGGCGGCCGCCTCGGCGGCGCTCACCGTGCCGCCGCCGTCGACGTCAAGCTCCTGCCGGGTCTGGAAGGCCGGGATCTCCGCCATGTCGACCACGTAGTCGACCAGCACCCGGTCCGGCTGCACCCGCAGCCCGCTGTACTGGTTGATGGTGAACTTGCCGAGCGGGTGGGCGGCTGCGGCTGCCGCCGAGCCGAGCACGGTCGCCAGGGCGAGGACGGCGAGCACCACGGCCCGCCACTTCCAGGGACGCAGGACCCGGGGGTGGCGGATCGCCGGCTGCCGGAGCGCAGGCCTCTGGAGCCGCGGGTGCTGGACGTGCCGGTCGGGGCGCACCGCCGCAGCCGAGTGCCTGCGGCCGGCGGCGACGGCGACAGCGGTGGTGGCGGTGGCGGCAACAGCAGCGACGGCGGTGGCCGCGACGGCGGTGGCGGTGGGAGCGGTGGTGGCGGCGACGGCGGCGGCGGCGGTGGCGACGACGGCGGCGGCGGCGGTGGTGGCGACGGCGGCGGCGACGGTGGTGGTCGCGCCCGAGCGTTTCACCGGGACGCTCCCGGGGCCGGCAGCCGCAGGCCAAGCCGCGTGGCCAGGGCGAGAGCGGCGGTCTGCTCGCCCACGGTCTCGTACGCGTTGGTGAGGTACGGGTTGATGGCGAACGCCCTGGCCAGGTCATTGCGGGCCGGGCCGTCGAGCCCGAGGTCGGCCTCGACGGCGGCCAGGTGGTACCAGAGCACGGCGTCCCGGGTGCCCAGGCGCACCGCGGCCCGGGCGTGGGGGAGCGCCTCGCGGGCCCGTCCGGCCTGGCGCAGCGCCCAGGCCAGGGTGTCGTCGCCGTAGATGGTCGGGCGCTGGGCGCGGGCGCGGCGGGCCATGGCGACCGCCCGGGCCGGGTCGGCGCCCGGCTCGCGGGCGTGGTCGGCCTCGAAGCGGGCCAGCTCGAGGTCGACCACGACCCCGTTGGCGCGGTTCAGGGCCTCGGTCGCCCGGACCACGTCGTGCTGCCGCCTGGCGGCGGCACGGTCACCCAGGGCCTCCTCGACGTCGCCGAGCAGGGCCGCGGTGGCGGGGAGGGGCAGCCGCCGGACGAGCGGGCGGAGCAGGGCGGCGGCGCCGCGGAGGTCGCCGCGGGCGGCCGCGACCCGTGCCAGCCCCACCTCGGCGGGGGCGTAGCCGGGCGAGGCGGCGAGCACGCGCCGGTAGGCGGTCTCGGCGTCGCCGAGCCGCCCCGTGCCGAGCCACAGGTCGCCGAGGAGGGTGCGCACGTAGGCGACGTCCGCGACCGACCCGGCCCCGGCGGTCACTGCCTGCTCCATGGCGGCGACGGCGCCGTCGCTGTCGCCGTGCAGCTCGCGCAGGTAGGAGACGCGGGCCAGGCTGGCCAGGCCCGGACGGCGGTCGACCATCGCCTGGGCGGCCTCGGCGGCCGCGTCGTAGCGGCCGAGCTCGACCCGGGCGTCGACGACCACGCCGAGCGGCTCGGCGCCGTCGGGGTTGGCGGCGCGGGCGCGCTCACCCCAGGCGAGCGCGGCAGGGAAGTCGTGCCGGGCCAGGGCGAGCAGGCCGAGGGCGGTCATCGTGTCCGGCTGCCCGGGCGCCCTGGCCTGGCTCCGGCCGAGGGCCTCGGCGGCCCTGGTGAAGTAGCCGGGGTCGGCGCTCTCCCGGGCCCGGGCCAGGTAGGCGGCGCCGAGCCTGGTGAGCAGCCGGGGCTCGCCCGGCTGGTCGCGGAGCTGGGCCTGGAGGCGGGCCACGGTCGCCTCGGTGCCGGTTCCGGTGCTGCTGCCGGTGCCGGTCGCCACAGTGGCCTCGGTGCCGGTGCGGATCGGGGGGGCCGCGGGGACCGCGCCGCTGGTCCGGTCGCTGCCTGCCAGCGCGAAGCGGCCGAGGAGCATGCCGGCCAGGATCGTGATGATGGCCACGGTGACCAGCCGCCCGCTGCTCGACCCCTTCGGGAGGGGCCCGGCGGGGCGGGCCCCTCCCTTCAGGCGGGTCGTGCTACGAGCCAACTGCGTGATGGTCGTGGTCGTACCCCTGGTGGGGGGTGGCGACGTACGGGAACGAGGGCAGGAACGGCTTGTCGTTGGCCTGCACGCCGTCGGTGAGGATGTTGTTGGGCGAGATGTTGAAGGCGGGTGTGAACGGCGTGCCGCCGGCCAGGGCCCGCAGCTCGATGTCGGTCACGTCGTCGACCAGCCGGCGCCCGTTCGGGAAGCCGTCCAGCTGGCCGGCCAGCAGACCCAGCGGGTTCTGCTTCTCGAGCGGGGTGGGCGGGACGCCCATGTTGAGCCGGATCAGCTCGGCCGGCTTGACCTTCGGCGGCTGGTTCAGGCCGGGGATGCCGGTGAGGAAGATGGCGACGATGTCGTTGCGCGGCGCGGGCGGAACCTTCACGCCGGGGTAGAGGACGGGGATCAGCCGGGACGGCTCGGGGTCGGCGACGAAGCTGCCGAACTGCGCGTCGTCCTGCGGGTCGCTGGCGTTGAAACGGTCCTTCTTGCCCAGCGGGATGACGACCTCGTTGACCAGGGGCATGCCGAGCCGGGAGACCTGCACCCAGGGTCCGGCCGAGCTCGGCTGGTTGCCGCTGGCCGACAGCACCCGCACCTGGCGGCGCTGGCTGGTCGAGTAGACGCCGATGACCGCGTTGGGGTCCTTGGCGCCTATCTGGAGCGGCTTGCCGTCGGCGGTCAGCTCCTTGACGGGGACCTGCAGGACGACGCTGTGGGTGTTGTAGCCGCCCACGCCGTCCACGCCCTTGGCGGTGGGCAGCTTGATGAGGTGCGCCTGGTTGAGCGGGCGCAGCCCGAGCAGGTCGAAGGCCGAGCCGAGGTCGACGAAGAACGGGTCGTCACGCTGGCCGGCGAAGACCTTGCTGCCGTCCTCGAGGCTGTAGATGGCGGCCTTGGCCAGCGCCTGGTAGTTCGGCGTGGACCGGGGGCCGATGTTGACCGGCGGGGTGGCCAGGCCGCTCGCGACGACGGAGCGGAGCCCGTTCTTCACCTTTGCCACCGAGTAGGACTGGCGGATGTTGAAGTCGGGGTCGTCCAGCGACGTGATCGGGCCGGTGTTGTAGAGGAAGGTGTTGCGGTTCTGGATCCTGGTGCGGAACCGGAACTCGTATACGACGTCGTCGACCGCGTCACCGTTGTTGTCGACGTTGATGGTGTACTTGACATCGTCCCCGAACTTGTTGAAGTTGGGGCCCCCGGCCGGCTCCTCCAGCGGGATCCAGTTGGCGACGAAGGTGACCGTGTCGGGTCGGTCGGGGCTGACGAACGCGTAGGTGTCGGTGTTGTCGGCCACCGGGTCCTCGGAGATGAGGGGTGCCTCGCGGTGGCTCGACGCGCCCGACGGCGCGATGGCGGACAGCGAGGCCACGAGCGCGAGCGCCGTCACCGTGGTCCCCACCGCCGCGAGCTTGCGGAACCTGGACAAGTTCCTCCTCCTTGGAGGTGTCCGAGCCTGGCCAGTCGCCAGGGCCCGGACGGCTTGCTTGGACTGGTCGTTCCGGGTTCGGGAGCGTGGCCTCCTCTCCGGCCGGCTCTGCCGGCCGTCTAGTCGCTGGTGGTGCCGAGCACGCGCCAGGTGTCGCCGAGGGGGGCGACGACGACGGCGAACCGGATGCTCGGGCCCTGGACCGGGACGACCCGGGCCCAGGTCTGCACGTCGGACCCGAAGGCCGCGACGTAGGGCTGCAGGTCGGCGTCGTCCTCGAAGGCGCGGGCGCCGGCCGCCTTCCAGGTGCCGCGCTCGCGGCAGGGCGCCTGGGCCAGGTCGGCCGGGCCGACCAGGTCGGG
>DASYUT010000156.1 GCA_036000965.1 Actinomycetes bacterium | reverse complement strand
GGGTCCATCCTTTCTATCGGGAGCGCCGGCTCGATACTATCGTGGCCCTCCAGGAAAGGCGGGCGGTAGCTTAGCTCGGCAAAGCGCCTGGTTTGGGACCAGGAGACCGCGAGTTCGAATCTCGCCCGCCCGACCACGTCGGCGTTTCGCACAGGCTTCAGGACGTGCCGCCAAAGTCGACATCCTTGGTCTCGACCGCCCCGGCCGTCCGCCCCGGCGCCGTCTCGTAGGTCCAGTACATGTTCGTGTGCGCGATAACCTGGTCCGGTGGCGGTGCCCCCCAATCCGTCTTGTCCCCCGTCGTGTGGGCGTCGCTGACAAGGGTCGCGTCGTACCCCCTGACGAGTGCGCCGTGGAGCGTCGAGCGGATGCACGCATCGGTCTCTGCGCCGACGACGACGAGTTGCCCGACTCCCAGGCCCGACAACACGGTCTCGAGGGTCGTGTCCTCGAACGAGTCGCCGTAGTTCTTCTCGACGAGTGACTCGGCTTCGCCCGGAGTCAGCTCAGGGACGATCCGCCAGTCGTCGCTGCCCCACGCAAGCTGCTCGTCGGAGTGCTGGACCCAGACAACGGGGACCCGTTCCCGCCGCGCCTTCTCGACAAGGCTGCCAACGTTCGCGACGATCGTGTCGCGCTCGTGAGCGCCCTCGACAACGCCGTTCTGCACGTCGACGACGAGGAGTGCGGTGTTCGGCCGGTTCTCGAGTGCGGTCATGGTCCCCGTACTCACGCTGGGCTCCTGTGTCCACCTACGGTAAACCTACCCACCGACTGTCTAGCGCACTTCTGGTGTTGCGACGTATCTGCCCCTTAGGGAAGTGCTCAGATTGGCGGGGGCGCCAACCCCGAGGCCGCACTTGGTCCGCAGTGGGTCCGTGCCACATCAGTCGCGTGAGGATCGCAGCGGGCACAGATGGTCATGGCGGGTACGAAGAAACCGCAGGCCACCGGTCCTCTATGCCCCGGACCACAGAGCGCGGCACAGCGTGACAGGGGGTTCGAACCCCTCAGCCTCCGCCAGACGGCCGCCCGTGGCCTCAGCCGGCGCGGTCCGACATCACCGCCGGCTCGAGTTCCATGCCCTCGTCGTTTCCCATGTTGTTGGTGTCGCGCAGCGGCAGCTCCTTGAGGAACAGCACGACGACGAAGGCGAGCGCGGCGGCCGGGACAGCGGCCAGGAACACGACGTGCATCGAGTCCGCCACCGCCTGGACCACGCCGTCGCGGATCGGGGCGGGCAGGGCGCGGATGCGGCCGGGGGTCGACTGCAACAGGTCCGCATCGATGCCGCTTGCGGCCTGGCCGGGCACGAGCCGGGGCAGGTAGTAGGCGAGCCGGTTGGTCAGGATGGCGCCGAACGCGGCCACCCCGAACGACCAGCCCATGGAGCGGAAGAAGGTGGCCGCCGAGGTGGCCGTGCCGAGGTCGCGGCGGTCGGCGGCGTTCTGGGCGACCAGGATCAGGACCTGCATCACCATGCCGAGGCCGAGGCCGAGCACCACCATGTTGACCGACGCGACGAGCTGGGTCGTGCCCGTGCCCATGCGGGACAGGAGCACCATCCCGACGGTGATGACGGCCGTTCCGGCGACCGGGAACAGCTTGTAGCGGCCGGTCCGGCTGATGATGCGGCCGGAGACGACCGACGCCGAGATGATGCCGAGTATCATGGGCAGGAGCAGCAGCCCGGAGTTGGTCGCGCTCAGGCCGGTGACGATCTGCAGGAACACCGGCAGGAAGACGAGGGCGCCGAACATGGCCACGCCGACGAGGAACAGCGCGGTCACAGCCACGTCGAACACCCGGTTGCGGAACAGCCGCGGGGGCAGGACCGGCTCGGGGGCCCGTCGCTCCTGGACCACGAAGGCGGCCAGGAGCACCGCGCCGGCCGCGCCGAGCCCGACGACCACGGGTGATCCCCATGCGTATTCGTTGCCGCCCCAGACCGTGACCAGCAGGATGCAGCTCACCGTGGCGACCAGCAGCCCGGCCCCGAGCCAGTCGATGGCGCGCCGTTCCCGGCGGAACGGCAGGTCGAGCACGGCACCGGTGACCGCGAAGGCGGCGGCGCCGATCGGCAAGTTGACGTAGAAGACCCAGCGCCAGGAGAAGTGGTCGACGAAGAAACCGCCGAGCAGCGGGCCGGCCACGCTCGCGACCGCGAACACCGCGCCCAGGTAGCCGACGTAGCGACCCCGCTCCCGGGGCGAGACGACGTCGCCAATGATCGCCATGGCGAGCGCCATCAGCCCGCCGGCGCCGAGCCCCTGGAGGGCGCGGAACGCCACCAGCTCACCCATGGACCGGGCCAGCCCGGCCAGCAGCGAGCCAACCACGAAGATCACGATGGCGGCCTGGAACACTGCCTTGCGTCCGTACAGGTCGCTGATCTTGCCGTACAGCGGGGTCGAGGTGGTGGAGGCGAGCAGGTAGGCGGTAACCACCCAGGACAGGTGGTTGAGGCCGCCGAGGTCGCCCACGATGGTCGGCAGCGCGGTGGCCACGATCGTCTGGTCCAGGGCGGCCAGCAGCATGCCGGACATGAGCCCGCTGAACACCAGCAGGATCTGCCTGTGGGTCAGCCGCCCGGTGGTCTCGTCGATCGTCATGAACCAGTCTCCATCAGCGCGTCGAGGTCGTTCAGCATGCGGTCCAGGAGGGTGGCGAACTGCCGGCGGTCCTCGGCCGACCAGGTGCCGAGGGCCTTGGCGAGCTGGGCCCGGCGCACCTTCCGGACCCGGCCCAGGACGTGGCTGCCCTCGTCCGACAGCCGGAGCAGGGTGGCCCGGCGGTCCCCCGGGTCGACCGTCCGGGTCACCAGCCCGTCCTGCTCGAGCCCCTGGACCTGCCGGCAGGCGGTCGACACGTCGACCCCCATGCGATACGCCAGCTCCGAGAGCCGGACCGGGCCGCAGTCCCCGAGGCGGCTCACCACCGCGTAGGCGGCCCGGTCGAGCGGCACGCCGGCGCGGGCGATGAGCTGCTCGTGGACCCGGGGCTGGTTGCCCCGCCGGAACAAGCGAGTGAGCGCCTGTTCGATGTCGCCAACGCTCGTGTCTTCGGCCGCGGTGTCGCTGGTCGTGGTCGGCATGCCGGCATGATACAGGATTGCTTGCACCATACAAATAACTTGGGAGCGGATGGGCTGGCGTGGGGGGGAGGCGGGCGCGTAGGCTGCACTCGGACCGTGCTAGGTGGGGAGCTAGCGGTGCCCTGCACCCGCAATCCGCTCCAGCGGGGCTGAATCCCCACCCGAGGGCTCGCGTCCGGAGGTCAGCGCCGGGTACGGAGTGTTGACGGTCAGGTCCCGCGCAACGTCACCTTGCGAACCGCGTCAGGTCCGGGAGGAAGCAGCGCTAAGCAGGCACTGGCGGGTGCCGCGGGGTTGCCGGGCCCGAGCCACCGGCTCGGTAGGCGCTCCGAGCGTCGAGTTCGAAGGTGGGTGCACGGTCCACCCACGTGGACGAGGGCCTGGGACTTCCCCAGGCCCTCGCTGTCTCCGCCCTCGCTGTCCAGGCCTTCGCTGTCTCCGCCGGGCGGGTGCCGCCCTCGGCGCCTCCGCCCTCGGCGTCTCCGCTGAGCGGGTGCCGCCAGGCCCCGCACGGCTTCGGGGAACGTCGGAGCCGGGTGGTATCTTGGGCGCCGCCCAGAGCCCTCCGGCTCCACCTTCCTCTTGACCGGCGGCCCCGCCGCCTTCTGACCTATGGCGTACGTCTCCCTGTACCGCAAATGGCGACCGCAGACCTTCTCCGACCTGGTCGGGCAGGACCACGTGGTCGGCACGCTGGTGAACGCCTTGCGCACCGGCCAGGTGCACCACGCCCTGCTGTTCACCGGCACCCGGGGGACGGGCAAGACGTCGACCGCACGCATCCTGGCGAAGGCGCTCAACTGCGAGCGCGGGCCCACGCCCGAGCCGTGCAACCAGTGCGAGCAGTGCGTCGCGATCACCGAGGGCACCAGCCTGGACGTCATCGAGATCGACGCGGCCAGCCACGGGTCGGTGGACGACGCCCGCGACCTGCGCGAGAAGGCGAGCTACGCGCCCGCCTCGGCCCGCTACAAGGTCTACATCGTCGACGAGGCCCACATGGTCACCACCCAGGGCTTCAACGCGATGCTGAAGGTGCTCGAGGAGCCGCCCGAGCACGTCCGCTTCGTCTTCGCCACCACCGAGCCGCACAAGGTCATCGAGGCGATCCGCTCGCGCTGCCAGCAGCACGACTTCCGCCGCATCCGCACCGCGGTGCTGGTCGAGGACTTCGCCAGGATCTGTGCGGCCGAAGGGGTGGACATCGACCAGCCCGCCCTCGAGCTGGTCGCCAGGGCGGCCGACGGCTCTCACCGGGACGGCATGAGCCGCCTCGACCAGGTGCTCACCTACGCGGGCAAGCGGGTGCGGCTGGACGACGTCGCCCAGGTCCTTGGGATGCTGCCGGTCGAGCTCCGCTTCGACCTGGCCGAGGCGCTGGCGGCGCACCGGGTGGCCGACGTGTTCGCCTGCATCGAGCGGGTCTCCGAAGCCGGCCACGACCTCCACCAGTTCGCCCGCGAGGCGCTCGAGCACGTGCGCGACCTGTACGTGCTCCGGGTCGCGCCGGAGTCGTCCGGCCTGGTCGACGTCACCGCCGAGACGCGGGAGCGGCTGGCCGCCCAGGCCGAGCGGTTCGACCCCGGCGGGCTGGGCCGCCTGGTGCGGATCCTCGGCGACCTCTACCTCGACCTGCGCACCGCCACCGACCAGCGCCTGGTGCTCGAGATCGGTCTTGCCAGGGCCGCCCTGCCCGAGGCGTCCCTGGACGCCGACGCGCTCCTCGCCCGCATCGAGCGGCTCGAGCGGCGCCTGGCCATCGGCACCGGCGAGCCGGCCCAGGCCACCCCGCCCGCTGGTCCGAGCGTCGCCAGAGCCGCGGCGGGCCCGGTGTCCACCCCGTCCTCGGCGGGCCCGGTGTCCACCCCGTCCTCGGCCGGTCTGGCGTCCACCCGGGCTTCGGCCGGTCCGGTGCCGGCCAGCTCGGCGCCGTTCCGGTCGGCCGCGACCCCGGCCGCCCCCGCCGCCACGGGTGCCTCCGCTGCCTCGGGTGCTGCAGACCCAGCCGCTGGGGCGACCGGCGCCGCTCCGCCCGTTGACGGGCGCGCGGTCGCGCGAGCCGCACCAGCCTCCACCCGGGCACCCGCCGCTGCCGGCCGCGACGGCGGGAAGCGCGACGGCGGGAAGCGCGCAGGCAGCCCGGATGGCCAGGCGGGCTCGGGCGGGGACGGCGGCGCGCGCGCTGGCGGCCGGGCCGCTGCTTCCTCGACCCGCCAGAGCGTACCCAACGCTGGCTCCAGGGCGGCGGCGACCAGACCGACCCCTGCTTCCCCGAGCCACCAGGGCGCGCCCGACCCGGCCGTGGACGGCGACTGGGCCCCTGCCCCGCCGGCTCCCTCGGCCCCGATCGACCTGGACCTGGTCCTGCGGTCGTGGCCGCTCGTGGTCGACAAGGTCCGGGCGGCCAGCCGGGTGGCCGCCACCTACCTCGACAACGGCCGCCCGGTCGCCGTCGAGGGCCGCCAGGTGGTGGTCGAGTTCCCGCCGGAGAGCCGGTTCTACGCCGACGCGCTCTCCAAGGAGGGCCGCAGCAAGCGGGTCGACGCCGCGCTCGAGACCGTGCTCGGCGGCGGGCTCGGGATCCGCCTCACGGTCGGCGAGACCACTGCCGTCCCGGCGCCTACCGCCGACCTGCCGGCCACCAGCCCACCGGGCGGCGGCCCGCCGGCCACCGACCCTGAGCCGCTCCCGCCCGGCGAGCCGCCGCCCGCAGCGGTCGACCTGGCCGAGTTCGAGGTCGACCCGGAGAACGACCAGGGCGAGGTGCTCGACTCGGACGCAGACACCCGGGCGGTGGCAGACTGGGCCGCGCGGGAGCTGGGTGGCGAGGTGATCGCGGAGCGGCCCAACGACGAGGCCGGCCGGGGTGCCGCGACAGCCAGGACCAAGGAGCGGGGGCCGGGAGGCCGCGGCCAGCGCGGCCCGGCCAAGGAAAGGGGAAGGCGTTGAGTATGGGTCGCGGTGGCATGGGTCGCGGTGGCGGCTTCAACCCCAACCAGATGCTCAAGCAGCTGCAGAAGATGCAGCAGGAGATGGAGGACACCCAGGCCCAGCTGGCCGAGGAGGTCGTCGAGGGCACGGCCGGCGGGGGCGTGGTGACCGCGAGGGTCAAGGGCGACAACACCGTCGAGTCGGTGGTCATAGACCCGGCCGCCCTCGACCCCGACGACGTCGAGATGCTCGGCGACCTCGTCACCGCCGCGGTCAACGAGGGCCTGCGCAAGGCCAAGGACCTGGCAGCCGAGCGCCTGGGCGGCATCACCCAGGGCATAGGGCTGCCGCCCGGCCTGGGGTTGTAGGACCGGGGTGGCGGCGTGCTGTACGAGGGACCGGTCCAGGACCTGATCGACGAGCTGGGGCGGCTGCCCGGCGTCGGTCCCAAGAGTGCCCAGCGGATCGCGTTCCACCTGCTCAAGGTCGAGCCGGCCGACGCGGAGCGGCTGGCCCGGGCCATCCACGAGGTCAAGGCCAAGGTCCACTTCTGCCGGGTCTGCTTCAACGTGGCCGCGGGCGACCTGTGCCGCATCTGCCGCGACACCCGGCGCGACCCCACCCTGGTCTGTGTGGTCGAGGAGCCGCGGGACCTGGTCGCGATCGAGCGTACCCAGGAGTTCCGGGGCCGCTACCACGTGCTCGGCGGGGCGATCAGCCCGATCGAGGGCGTGGGCCCGGACGACCTGCGCATCCGCGAGCTGCTCGGGCGGGTGGAGCCCGACGCCATCCGCGAGGTGATCCTGGCCACCAACCCCAACGTCGAGGGCGAGGCGACCGCCATGTACCTCGCCCGCCTGCTCACCCCGCTCGGGATCCGGGTCACCCGCATCGCGAGCGGGCTGCCCGTCGGCGGCGACCTCGAGTACGCCGACGAGGTGACCCTTGGCCGCGCCTTCGCGGGCCGCCGCGAGATGCCGGTCTGAGCCCTGGCGCCGCTGACGGCCACCTGCCGCCCTACCTCACCATGATCGGGGTTGCCCCCCTTCGGTGGTGCGGTGGCCGCGGGGTTGCACCCCGGGGGAGGTCTGGCGTGCGCTCTTGGTAGGCTGGGCCCGAACGACCTTCGAGGCCGGGCAGTGACGTCCGGACGCAGCCCACTGCGCCAGCTCCTTCAGCCCACTGCGCCAGCTCTTTCAAGGGATGCCCATGGCCCTGATCGTGCAGAAGTACGGGGGGACCTCGGTCGCGGACGCGTCGAGGATCCGGCGCGTCGCCGAGCGGGTGGTCGCCACCAGGCAGATCGGCAACCAGGTCGTGGTGGTGGTCTCCGCGATGGGGGACACCACCGACGACCTGGTCGCGCTCGCCCACCGGGTCAGCCCCGACCCGCCCCCGCGCGAGCTCGACATGCTGCTGACCGCCGGCGAGCGGATCTCGATGGCGCTGCTCGCCATGGCCATCGCCGACCTCGGGGTCACCGCCAAGTCGTTCACCGGCTCGCAGGCCGGGATCCTCACTGACACCCTGCACGGCAAGGCCCGCATCCTCGACGTGCGCGCGGGCCGGATCAGCGAGGCGCTCGGCGACGGGCACGTGGTCATCGTGGCCGGGTTCCAGGGCGTGTCGACCACGCGGGACGTCACCACGCTGGGCCGAGGTGGCTCCGACACCACCGCGGTGGCCCTGGCGGCGGCTCTCGGCGCAGCGAGCTGCGAGATCTACACCGACGTTGACGGCGTGTACACCGCCGACCCGCGCCTGGTGCCGGAAGCGCGCAAGCTGCACGTGGTCTCCTACGAGGAGATGCTGGAGCTGGCCGCCTGCGGGGCCCGCGTGCTGATGCTCCGCTGCGTGGAGTACGCCCGCAGGTACGGCATCGTGCTGCACGTCCGCTCGAGCTTCACCGACGCCCCTGGGACCTGGGTGCGGAAGGAGGACGAACGAATGGAGAAGGCGATCATCTCGGGGGTGCCGCACGACACCTCGGAGGCCAAGGTGACCCTGGTGCGCGTCCCCGACAAGCCGGGGATCGCCGCCCGGGTCATGCGGGCCATCGCCGAGCAGAGCGTGAACGTGGACATGATCGTGCAGAACGTCTCGCACGGCGGCACCACCGACATCTCGTTCACGGTGCCCAAGACCGACCTGGCCCAGGCCATGCTGGTGCTCGAGAAGGTGCGCGACGAGGTGGGGGCCGACCAGGTCGAAGCGGACGAGAACGTGGCCAAGGTGTCGCTGGTCGGGGCGGGCATGAAGTCCAGCCCGGGGGTGGCCGCCGCGATGTTCGAGGCGCTGGCCGAGGCGGGCGTGAACATCGAGATGATCTCCACCTCGACGATCCGCATCTCCTGCGTCGTCCGGGCCGCCGACGTGGCCACGGCGGTGCGGGCCATCCACGACCGGTTCCACCTGTCCGAGGAGGCCGAGTTCCGCCACGAGCATCCCGACGGCACTGCCGAGATCCCGGTGATCCGGTGAGGCCCCCCGGGGGCTCGGGGAACCCCGAGAGTTCCGATAGATCAGAGGGTTCCGATGGCTCAGGGCGTCCCGATGGGTCAGCGCGTCCCTACGGCTCAGGGCGTCCCTACGGGTCAGCGCGTCCCGACGGGTCAGGGCGTCCCGACGGCGCAGGTTGCATCACGGGTGCGTCAGCCCGTGCGGGCGCCTTCGGGCTCGGGGAACCCCGACGGAGTACTCGGTGACCAGGGCGGTGATCGTGGGGGCGACCGGGGCGGTCGGGGAGGACCTGCGCCGCATCATGGTCGAGCGGGAGCTGCCCGTGGACGAAGTCCGCCTGGTCGCCTCGTCCCGCTCGGTGGGCCGGAGCGTGCCCTTCGGCGACCGTGAGCTCGAGGTCGAGGCGCTGGCTCCCGAGGCGTTCGACGGCGCAGCGGTCGCCTTCTTCTCGGCTGGCGGCGGCGTGTCCCGCGAGTGGGCGCCGGTGGCGGCGACCCGCGGCGCGGTGGTGGTCGACAACTCCAGCGCCTGGCGCATGCACCCGCAGGTGCCCCTGGTCGACGCCGACGTCAACCCGGGCGCCGCGCTCGACCACCCGCTCGGGATCGTGGCCAACCCCAACTGCACCACCCTGACGATCACCCCGGTGCTGGCCTGCCTGCGGGACCTGGCCGGCCTGGTGGCGATCACGCCCACCTCGTTCCAGGCCGCGGGCGGCTCCGGGCAGCAGGGCATGGAGGAGCTGGCCGAGCAGACCGCGAAGCTGGCCGGCGAGCGCGACCTGCTCCGCTACGGCGGCCGGCCCGAGGCGCTCCCCGAGGGCCGGGTGTTCCCGCGCCCGCTCGCGTTCAACGTCGTCCCCCAGTGCATGGGGTTCGACGAGTCCGGCTACACCGTCGAGGAGCTCAAGCTGCGCAACGAGCCGCGCAAGATCCTCGGGCTGCCGGACCTGGCCAGCCACCCGACCTGCGTGCGGGTGCCGGTCATGGTCGGCCACTCGGTCTCGGTCCGGGCGGTCTGCGAGCGGCCGGTCGACCTGGCCGCGCTCCGCGAGCGTCTGGCCGGCGCACCGGGGGTGACCGCGGCTGGCGACCCGGCCGGCTACCCGACACCGCTCGAGGTCGCAGGCACCGACGGCGTGTTCGTGGGCCGCGTCCGGGCCGACCTGGCCGACCCCTGCGCCGTGCTGTTCTGGTCGGTGGCCGACAACCTGCGCAAGGGTGCCGCACTGAACGCGGTCCAGATCGGCGGGGCCCTGCTCGCGGCCTGCGCCTGAGCCGGAGCGGAAGCTTCCCACTGGAGGTTCTGACCCTTCCGGTCAGGGGTAGGCACCGACGCGCCGAGTTAGCATTGAGGGCCGGCGCAAACCGGCGGTTCGCCCGATGCAGGGAGCGGTGATGCCGTTGACGAGTGGGTCACGACAGGCGGTCGCCGGCCGGGTCGAGCCATCGGTGGTGCGGTCGGACGAGGAGACCGGCTCCACGGTCGTGCTCGGGGCGTCGCCCGTGCTCGAGCTGTTCTTCGCGCTCTGCGCCCACGCCCGCGAGCCGGCCGTGGAGCTGCCCTGGCACCATGCGTTCGCCCAGGAGCTCGACGCGGGCGGGGCCACGCTCTTCGAGCGTTTCTACAAGCGCTTCGACGGCGGCCTGCTCCTGGCCGACCTGTTCGCGGTCGGTCCGCACCGGGACCTCGAGGGATTCCCGCCCTGGATCGAGTCGCTCACCGAGGCGCAGTTCCTCTGGCTCGCGACTGGCCGGACCGTGCCCAGGGCCGCCATCGAGGACGTCCTCTGTGGCCGGCTTGCCCTCCGTGACCTGCACCTCCCCCCCGGGTACAGGGACGAAGCAGGCATGCTGTTCGAGGACCCCAAGGGCTCACAGGCGCAGTTCGCCGCGCTCCTCGGCCACGCCCTGACCGCGGGCTGGGCGGACGAAGCCGAGGCGCTGCGCCCCTTCTGGCGGGAGGCGCTCGAGCGCCAGGACGCCGACCTCGGCCGGCTCGGACTGCAGGCGTTCCTGCGCCGGTTCGGGGAAGCCCCCCGGTTCCTCGCCCAGCTCAGGAAGCTGCGCGCCAGCGTCCGGGTCGAGCTGGTCCCCTCCTGCTACATCGGCGCGCGCTGGGCCAACGTGTTCGGCCCCGGCCACATGGTCTGCGCGTTCCAGGTCCGCCCGCCGGGATGGTCGGCCGACGACACCCTCACCCTCGAGCTGGTGCGGCGGCGGGCCGAGGCCCTGGCCGAGCCGAGCCGCCTGTCGCTGCTGCGCATGGTCGCGCTCGGGGAGGCGACCGGCGGCCGCGCCCTGGCCGCCCGCTCCGGCCTGACCCCGGCCACCGTCTCCCGCCACATGGCCCAGCTCGCCCGGGCCGGCCTGGTCACCAGCCACGTCCATGGGCGCGAGGTCCGCTACGAGCTGGACCCGGCCTCGGTGCGCAGCTTTGGGCCCCACCTGCTCCAGGTGCTCGGGCAGCCGCCCCCGCCCGAGCGCTCGTAACCAGTCGGCGGAGGCGGCTTCCATCAGTAGAAGTCGGCGCTCCACGGTGTCGGCCCGGCGTGGACCGCACGCAGGAAGGCGACCTCCTCGGCGGACAGGCCGGTGACGATCCCCAGCTCGGCCAGGCGGCCAGGGTCGACATAGCCGGCGAACAGGGCGGCCAGGCCGGACGCGTCGGTGCTGGCTGCGTCGGTCTGGCTGGCGACCCGGGCCGCCTTGCCCTCGCCTCCCTCGACCTCCACGGTCCAGGTGCCAGCCACCCACGGGCAGGCGTCGTCGGCCACCTCCAGGGTGAGCCGGCCCCGGGCGCCGTCCGGGTAGCCACGGGCCGAGAAGGCGCCCGGCACGTCGAGGACCCTGGCCATGAAGCGGAACTGGCGGGCCTGCCTGACGTCCTGCTCGCGGAGCAGCAGCGCAAGCGGCTCCACCTCCGGCCCCTTCCAGAGCACGCGGGCGTCCAGGGACGCGAAGCCGGCGGCCAGGGTGAGCAGCGAACGCCAGCCGCCCGCGGAGACCGCGCCCCAGTCGATCACGTCCACGGTGGCGGTCGCCTCGCGCGCCGAGGCGTGCTCGTCGACCTTGAGCACCGCCCAACCGTCGGGTCCGTCCGGCCCGTCGACCAGGAACGCCTGGGGCACGCCCCCTTGGCGCTCGCGCAGGATGAAGTCGCGCCAGATGGTGGCGTCCCGCTCGATCTGGCCGCTGCGGTCGGGAAGGGTGCGGGCGAACCGCTCCATCAGCGGGGCCGGGTCCTCCGACGGTGGCAGCGCCACCGCCCGGTACCCCTCAGGCCAGCCCAGCGGCAGGTGGCGGGCGGCCGCCTCGTAGAGCGTCCAGGTCCCGGCGTACTCGAAGCCGGCCCCCCGGTACAGAGGCACGGTGGCCGGGAACAGCGTGCAGATTGCGGCGCCGCGGCTGTGGGCCTCGGCCAGGTAGGCGCGCAGCAGCTCGCCCCCGGCGCCCTTGCCGCGGTGCTCGGCCGCGACCGAGAGCCCCGACACCTGGCCGGCCGGGACCGGCCGGCCGCCCCAGAAGACCCGCTGGGTGCGGGCGAGCAGCAGGCCGACGCGGGCGCCGTCGTCGTCGGCGAGCACCCGCAGCTCCTCGAGCGGCGTCCGGGCCAGGGAGCGGTCGATATCGGCGCGCACGGTCGAGTCGCCGAACGCCTGGGCGTCCTGGACCACCAGGACGCGATGCTCTTCGGGCCGAGCCCGTCGGTACCTGCGTGGCACGCGCAACCTCCTCGATCCGGCCTCGCGTTCTACCTCATCACGACAACTCGAACCCGTCACGCCCGATTTCGGCGGGCCGCTCCCTGGTTCACGCGGGCGGGCACCCACAGGGCGAGCGCCCGCAGCGTGGGCAGCCGTCGGCGTACCTGGCAACCGCCTTCTCGAGGTCCACCCCGACCGTGCCGGCGACGCTGGCGAGCCAGGCGAGGGCATCACCCAGCTCGTGCTCGAGCTCGGCCGGGTCGCGGCGGCGCAAGGCCTTGGCCACCTCACCGATCTCCTCGACCCACCAGCGGAAGGTGCCGTCCACCCCCCGGGCCCGGTCGCGCTCGCCGAACGTCGCCTCGATCCGGGCCTGGAACTCGGCCAGCTCCATCGCGCCTCCC
>DASYUT010000155.1 GCA_036000965.1 Actinomycetes bacterium | reverse complement strand
AGATGGCGATGCCGGGTGACCACACCGAGATGACGGTGCGCCTGATCCAGCCGATCGCGATGGCGGAGGGGCTGCGGTTCGCGATCCGGGAGGGTGGCCGCACCGTCGGCGCCGGCCGCGTCATCAAAATCCTCAAGTAGCGAAGGGCCGGGCAGCCAGATGAACCAGAAGATCCGTATCCGCCTGAAGGCGTACGACCACGAGATCATCGACCAGTCGGCGCGCAAGATCGTCGACACGGTGACTCGCACGGGCGCGCGCGTGGCCGGGCCGGTCCCGCTGCCGACCGAGAAGTCGGTCTACTGCGTGATCCGCAGCCCTCACGTTGACAAGGACTCGAGGGAGCACTTCGAGATGCGCACCCACAAGCGCCTCATCGACATCCTCGACCCCACCCCCAAGACCGTTGACAGCCTCATGCGCCTGGACCTCCCGGCCGGCGTGGACATCGAGATCAAGCTATGAGTGCCACAACCGCCAACTTCAAGGGCATCCTCGGGACCAAGCTGGGGATGACCCAGGTGTTCGACGAGAACGCCCGCGTGGTGCCGGTGACGGTCATCCAGGCCGGGCCCTGCACGGTGACGCAGGTGAAGTCGGTCGAGCGCGACGGCTACCCAGCCGTCCAGCTCGCTTTCGGCGACATCGCGTCCCGCAAGGTGACCAAGCCGCGGGCCGGGCACTTCGCCAAGGCCGGGTCCGAGCCCAAGCGCCACCTGGTCGAGCTGCGCACGGCCTCGGCCGGCGACTACTCGCCCGGCCAGCAGCTCAAGGCGGACGTGTTCGCCTCGGGCGACCGGGTCGACGTGGTCGGCGTCTCCAAGGGCAAGGGCACCGCCGGGGTCATGAAGCGCCACGGCTTCGCCGGCCTTCCGGCCTCGCACGGCACCGAGCGCAAGCACCGCTCGCCCGGCTCGGTCGGCGCCTGCGCCACCCCGGGCCGCATCTTCAAGGGCATGCGCATGGCCGGGCACATGGGCCACGAGCGCGTCACCGTGCTCAACCTCGAGGTCGTCAAGGTCGACCCGGACCGCAACCTGTTGCTGGTCCGCGGCGCCGTGCCCGGTCCCAAGCGCGGCCTGCTCATGCTTCGCTCCTCCGTCCGGTCGCACGGGTCCGGGGGCTCAAGGCCGGCCCCCGGGTCAGCCCAGGGGTCCGGGGGCTCAAGGCCGGCCCCCGGGTCAGCCAAGGAGGTGCGTGGCTGATGGCCAGCATCGACGTGGTCGACGCGAGCGGCGCGAAGTCGGGCACCGTCGACCTGCCCGACGAGGTCTTCGACGTGGAGGTCAACGTGCCCGTCATGCACCAGGTGGTGCGGGCGCAGCTGGCGGCGGCCAGAGCCGGCACCCACTCGACCAAGACCCGGTCGGAGGTGCGGGGCGGCGGCAAGAAGCCGTGGCGCCAGAAGGGCACCGGCCGGGCCAGGCAGGGTTCCATCCGTGCGCCCCAGTGGACCGGCGGGGGCGTGGTCTTCGGGCCGCGCCCGCGCGACCACTCGTTCCGGGTGAACAAGAAGGAGAAGGTGCTCGCCCTGCGCTCGGCCCTCACCGACCGTCGCGCCGGCGGGAACCTCCTGGTGCTCGACGCCCTCGACTTCGACACCCCGAAGACGAGCAGGGCGGCCGAGCTGCTGGCCACCCTGGGCCTCGACGGGCGCAAGGTGCTGCTCGTCGTGGACGGGCTCGAGGACGCGGCGATCAAGAGCTTCCGCAACCTGGGCTGGGTCCACCTACTCACCTTCGACCAGCTCAACACCTACGACGTGCTCGCCAGCGACGTGGTCGTCTTCACCCGCGACTCGCTGGACGCGTTCTGCGGCCGGGGCGTCACCGCCGCCACCGCCGACCAGGACGAGCTGGTCCTCGAGGACGGGGAGGAGTCGTGACCAAGGATCCCCGCGAGGTGGTGCTGTCGCCGGTGGTCAGCGAGAAGTCCTACGCGCTGCTGGACGCCAACACCTACACCTTCATCGTCCGTCCGGACGCCAACAAGACGGAGATCAAGGAGGCCGTCCAGGCCATCTTCTCCGTGCGCGTGACCAACGTGAACACCCTGAACCGCAAGGGCAAGCGGAAGCGGACCAGGCAGGTCGTGGGCGTCCGCAAGTCCACCAAGCGCGCCCTGGTGACGCTCCACCCGGACGACAAGATCGAGATCTTCGAGGCCAAGTAGCCATGGGCATCCGCAAGCACAAGCCAACCACGCCGGGGCGGCGCGGCAGCTCCGTGGCCGACTTCGTCGAGGTGACGAAGAAGACCCCCGAGAAGTCGCTGCTGGCCCCGAGCCCCCGCAAGGGCGGCCGCAACGTCCACGGGCGGATCACCACCCGCCACCAGGGCGGCGGCCACAAGCAGCGCTACCGCGTCGTGGACTTCCGCAGGGACAAGGACGGGGTGCCGGCCAAGGTGGCCGGGATCGAGTACGACCCGAACCGGACCGCCCGCATCGCCCTGCTCCACTACGCCGACGGCGAGAAGCGCTACATCATCGCGCCCACCCGCCTCAAGGTCGGCGACACGGTGGAGTCGGGCGAGGGCGCCGACATCAAGCCGGGCAACGCCCTGCCGCTGCGGAATATCCCGGTCGGCACGGTCGTTCACAACATCGAGCTCCGCCCGGGCGGGGGGGCCAAGCTGGCCCGCTCGGCCGGCTCGGGCACGCAGCTGGTGGCCAAGGAGGGCCCGATGGCCACGCTCCGGCTGCCCTCCGGGGAGATCCGCCAGGTGCAGATCGCCTGCCGAGCGACGGTGGGCGAGGTCGGCAATGCCGAGCAGGAGCTGATCAGCTGGGGCAAGGCCGGTCGCATGCGCTGGAAGGGCAAGCGCCCGAGCGTGCGCGGAGTGGCCATGAACCCGGTTGACCACCCGCTCGGCGGTGGCGAGGGCAAGAGCTCCGGCGGGCGCCACCCCACCACCCCGTGGGGCAGGCCCGAGGGCCGGACCCGGCGCCGCAAGCCGTCCGACCAGCTCATCATCCGCCGCCGCCGCAAGGGCAGGGGTCGATGAATGGAACGAGGACTACGGGAGTTCTGACATGGCCAGATCGCTGAAAAAAGGCCCGTTCGTCGACGACCACCTGCTCGCCAAGGTGGACGAGCTGAACCGCAAGCGCGACAAGCGGGTCATCAAGACCTGGTCGAGGCGCTCGACCATCATCCCCGACATGGTCGGGCACACCATCGCCGTGCACGACGGGCGCAAGCACGTGCCCATCTACGTCTCGGAGTCGATGGTCGGCCACAAGCTCGGCGAGTTCGCGCCGACCCGGACCTTCCGCGTCCACCGCTCCCAGGAGCGGGCGACCGGGGTCCGGTAGGAAGAGGAGAGGGAAACCAAGACCATGGAAGTCAAGGCCCAGGCCCGGTTCGTCCGGGTGACGCCGTTCAAGGCGCGCCGGGTCGTGGACCTCATCCGCGGCCAGCACGTCGAGGAGGCACGGCGGATCCTGCAGTTCACCCCGCGGGCGGCCGCCCTGCCGGTCAAGAAGGTGCTCGACTCGGCGATCGCCAACGCCGAGCACAACCACCAGCTCGCCGCCGACACGCTGTTCGTGTCCAGGGCGTTCGTGGACGAAGGCCCGACCCTGAAGCGCTTCCGGCCCCGGGCGCTCGGCCGCGCCTACCGGGTGCGGAAGCGCACCAGCCACATCACGGTCATCGTCGACTCCAGGGAGGCCTCGTAATGGGACAGAAGGTCAACCCGTACGGCTTCCGGCTGGGCATCACCACCGACTGGAAGTCGCGCTGGTACAGCGACAAGGACTACCAGAAGTACCTCCACGAGGACATCGAGATCCGCCGCTACCTCAAGCGGGGGCTGAGCCACGCCGGCATCTCCCGGGTCGACATCGAGCGCACCCGCGACCGGGTGCGGGTCGACATCCACACCGCCAGGCCGGGGGTGGTGATCGGCCGCCGGGGCGCCGAGGCCGACAAGATCCGGGCCGACCTCGACAAGATCACCGGCAAGCAGGTCACCCTGAACATCCTCGAGGTCAAGAGCGCCGAGACCGACGCCCACCTGGTCGCGCAGGGCGTGGCCGAACAGCTCGCGAGCCGGGTCTCGTTCCGCCGGGCCATGCGCCGGGCGGTCAACTCGGCCATGAAGGGCGGCGCCAAGGGCATCCGGGTGCAGTGCTCGGGCCGCCTGGGCGGCGCCGAGATGGCCCGCACCGAGTGGTACCGCGAGGGCCGCGTGCCCCTGCACACCCTCAGGGCCGACATCGACTACGGCCTGGCCGAGGGCCGCACCACGTTCGGCCAGATCGGCGTGAAGGTTTGGATCTACCGCGGCGACGTCCTGCCCTCGCGCGAGGAGCAGGAGGCCGACCGTGCCCGGGCACGGGCCCGGGCGTCGGCCGGCGGCGGACGGGACGACCGTCCCCGCGGCCGTGGCCGCGGCGGGGCCGCCAACGGCGGCGGGGGCGCCCCGGGCGGCCAGGGCGCCAGGCCCGAGGGCGGCGGTGCCGGTGCCCGCTCGCAGCAGCGCCAGCGGCCGCAGCAGGCGGCCAAGCCGGCTGGCGGGGCTGCGGCCAAGCCGGCTGGCGGGGCTGCGGCCAAGCCGGGCGGCGGCGCCGCACCCGCCAAGCCGGCCGGCGGCGCCGCACCCGCCAAGCCGGCCGGCGGCGGCGCCGAGCCGCCCGCTCCAGCCACCGCCTCCGCCGACACCGGTACCGCCAGCGAGGCCCCTGGTCCGGTTTCCGAGCAGGCGAAGGAGTAAGGAACAGATGCTCACACCGAAGCGTGTCAAGCACCGCAAGCAGCACCGCGGCCACCGCCGCGGGCTCGCGAGCGGTGGCACCTCGGTCGCCTTCGGGGACTACGGCCTGCAGGCCCTCGAGCCCTCCTGGGTGACCAACCGGCAGATCGAGGCGGCCCGTATCGCCATGACCCGGTACATCCGTCGTGGCGGGAAGGTGTGGATCAACATCTACCCCGACAAGCCGGTGACCAAGAAGCCGGCCGAGACCCGCATGGGCTCGGGCAAGGGCTCGCCCGAGTGGTGGGTCGCGGTGGTCAAGCCGGGCCGGGTGATGTTCGAGCTCGCCGGCGTGCCCGAGGCGACCGCCCAGGAGGCGATGCGCCTGGCCGCCCACAAGCTGCCCATGAAGTGCAAGTTCGTGAAGCGCACGGACATGGCGGAGTCGTGATGACCATGAAGGCAACCGAACTGGCCGACCTGGACGCCGAGGAGCTGGCGGCCAAGCTCGCCGAGGCGAGGGAAGAGCTGTTCAACCTGCGCTTCCAGAACGTCACCGGGCAGCTCGACGACCCGCACCGGCTCCGGGAGGTCCGCAAGGACATCGCGCGGATCTTCACGGTCATCCGCCAGCGCGAGCTGGCCGGCGAAGCCGTGCCGGTGGCGGTTGCGCCCGAGCGCCGCCGCCCGTCCGGACGGCGCTTCGGACGCCGGCAGAGGAAGGGATAGCCACACATGACAGCGAGCACGCCGGAGCAGGACGGCCGAGCCCGGGGCGACCGCAAGGTCCGCGTCGGGATCGTCGTCTCCGACAGGATGGACAAGACGGTGGTCGTCCAGGTCGAGGACGTCCGCCAGCACCGGCTCTACCACAAGACCATCCGGCGCACTTCCCGGCTGAAGGCGCACGACGAGCAGAACGAGGCCGGCGTGGGTGACACCGTCCGGCTGGCCGAGACCCGCCCCCTGTCGGCCTCCAAGCGCTGGCGGGTCGTGGAAATCATCCAGAAGGCCAAGTGAGTCGCTGCGCGACTCACTTGGAAGCGGGCACCACGATGCGTAACTCAGATGAATAAGAGGCCAGAATGATTCAGCAGGAGTCGCGGCTCAAGGTCGCCGACAACACGGGCGCGAAGGAGATCCTCTGCATCCGCGTGCTCGGCGGCTCCGGCCGGCGGTACGCCTCCATCGGCGACATCATCGTCGCGACGGTGAAGGACGCGATCCCGGGTGGCGCGGTGAAGGAGGGCGAGGTCGTCAAGGCGGTCGTCGTCCGCGTCAAGAAGCAGAAGCGGCGCCCTGACGGCTCCTACATCCGGTTCGACGAGAACGCCGCCGTCATCATCAACGAGCAGCAGAACCCGCGCGGCACGCGCATCTTCGGCCCGGTCGGGCGGGAGCTGCGCGACAAGCGCTTCATGAAGATCATCAGCCTGGCCCCGGAGGTGCTTTAGTGGCGACAGCGGCAAGGCATGCCCGGCCGGCGCCGGGCTCCCATGGCCTCCAGGCTGCGGCGACGCCCGTTCCGGCGAGGCGCCGGCCGGGCAGACGTTTGGAAGGGAGGCTCTCGCCGTGAAGATCCGCAAGGACGACCGCGTGATCGTCATGGCCGGCAAGGACATCGGGGCCACCGGCCGCGTGATCAAGGTCGACCCGGCCAAGAACCGGGTGCTGGTCGAGGGCGTCAACCGTGTGAAGCGGCACGAGAAGATCCGGCCGACGCAGCGCGGCGGCCAGACCGGCGGGATCACCGAGAAGGAAGCCTGGATCGACGCGTCGAACGTCCAGATCGTCTCGCCCGACGACGGCAAGCCGACCCGTGTCGCCTACCGGATGGACGACGGCAACAAGATCCGAGTGTGCGCCAGGACCGGCGCGAAGCTCTGAGCGCAGGACGAGGACGGAACCCAAGATGACCCAGACCCAGACCGCGACCGAGGTGCC
The DNA here is from genome assembly GCA_036000965.1 of Actinomycetes bacterium. Taxonomy (NCBI): domain Bacteria; kingdom Bacillati; phylum Actinomycetota; class Actinomycetes; species Actinomycetes bacterium. The sequence continues at coordinate 31,424 of DASYUT010000155.1, read as the reverse complement.
GGCGCCCCGGCTCAAGGTCCGCTACAACGACGAGCTCCGGGGCCCGCTCAAGGACGAGCTCGGGCTGGCCAACGTCATGCAGGTGCCCCGACCGGTCAAGGTCGTGGTGAACATGGGCGTGGGCGAGGCGGTCAAGGAGGCCCGCCTGCTGGAGGGTGCCGTCCGCGACCTGACCCAGATCACCGGCCAGAAGCCGCTGGTGACCAAGGCGAAGAAGTCGATCGCCGGCTTCAAGATCCGCGAGGGTCAGTCGATCGGCGCCAAGGTCACCCTGCGGGGCGACCGCATGTGGGAGTTCCTGGACCGGCTGCTGTCCATCGCGCTGCCCCGCATCCGCGACTTCCGCGGGCTGGCGCCCAAGGGCTTCGACGGGCACGGCAACTTCACCTTCGGGCTGACCGAGCAGCTGGTCTTCCCGGAGATCGACTACGACAAGGTCGAGAAGATCCGCGGGATGGACATCACCCTGGTGACCACCGCGGACACCGACGAGCAGGGCCGAGCGCTGCTGCGAGCGCTCGGGTTCCCGTTCCGGGCGAGCTAGGCGGCCCGGCGACAGCGAGCAACGGCTCTCGACAGGCGCGGCACCACGCCGCGAACCGGCGGGGCTAGGAGGTAGCACCAACCGATGGCAAAGAAGTCACTGATCGCGAAGGCCAAGCGCACCCCCAAGTTCAAGGTGCGCGCCTACTCGCGCTGCCAGCGTTGCGGACGGCCCCGGGCCGTGTACCGCAAGTTCGGCCTGTGCCGGATCTGCGTGCGCCAGCTGGCGCACGCGGGTGAGCTGCCCGGCATCACCAAGTCGAGCTGGTAGGAGGCGACCGACATGACGATGACCGATCCGATCGCCGACATGCTGACCCGCCTCCGCAACGGCAACGCGGCGTACCACGACGACATCTCCATGCCCAGCTCCAGGATCAAGGTGGAGATCGCCAAGGTCCTGAAGCAGGAGGGCTACATCAAGGACTACGCGGTCGAGAAGGCAGAGGTCGGCCAGATGCTCAAGGTCGAGCTCAAGTACGGCCCGAACCGCGAGCGGACCATCAGCGGCGTGCGCCGGATCTCCAAGCCCGGCCTGCGCGTGTACGCCAAGAAGGAGGCGCTGCCCCGGGTCCTCGGCGGCCTGGGCATCGCCATCATCTCGACCTCCCAGGGACTCGTGACCGACCGCCACGCCCACAAGGCCGGCATCGGTGGCGAGGTCCTGGCCTACGTCTGGTAAGGGGGCCACATGTCTCGCATCGGCAACCTCCCCATCCAGCTCCCCTCTGGGGTCGAGGTTCGGGTCGAGGGCGGCACCGCCGTGGTGACCGGGCCCATGGGCACGCTCACCCAGGCCATCCCCACGAGGATCACCATCGAGCAGGACGACGGCCAGCTCCGGGTGGTCCGGCCCGACGACGAGCGCGAGAGCCGCGCCCTCCACGGGCTGGCCCGCTCGCTGGTGGCCAACATGGTCGAGGGCGTGACCAAGGGCTTCGAGAAGCGGCTGGAGATCCAGGGCGTCGGCTACCGTGTGCAGGCCCAGGGCAACGACCTGATGTTCAACCTGGGCTACTCCCACCCGGTCCCGGTGAAGGCCCCCGAGGGGATCAGCTTCACGGTGGAGACGCCGACCCGGTTCTCGGTAAGGGGGATCGACAAGCAGAAGGTCGGCCAGGTGGCCGCCGAGATCCGCAGCCTGCGTCGTCCCGACCCGTACAAGGGCAAGGGCGTCCGGTACGCGGGCGAGGTGGTCCGCCGCAAGGCCGGCAAGACCGCCAAATAGGCCGCCAACTAGCGCCGTTCTCGTTGACGGAATCGAAGAGATCGTCCGTAAGACACCAAGAAGGGTTACGCGGGACACCAAGAAGGGTTTTGACAAGATGGATGCAGCGCGCGCCAAGCGGCAAGGTCGGATCCGGCGCCACGCCAGGGTTCGGCGGCGGGTGGTCGGCACGGCCGAGCGGCCGCGCCTGGCCGTCTTCCGCTCCAGCAAGCACATCTACGCACAGCTCATCGACGACTCGGCCGGGCGGACGCTGGCCGCCGCCGGGTCGGTGACGCTCCCGGGCGACGGCGACAAGAAGGCCGCCGCCAAGCGGGTCGGCAGCGAGCTGGCCAGCCAGGCCAAGGTGGCCGGGATCAGCTCGGTCGTGTTCGACCGCGGCGGCTACCAGTACCACGGCCGCGTCCAGGCGCTGGCCGAGGCGGCCCGCGAGGGCGGCCTGGACTTCTGAACAGACATCAGGGTCTGGGGGCCTGGCGCAGCGAAGCGGTAGCCCCGGACCGACAAAGGGGGTTCGGGGCTCAAGTAGCCGAAGGTGGTAGCCCCGGACCGACAAAGGGGGTTCGGGGCTCAAGTAGCCGAAGGCGGTAGCCCCGGACCGATAAAGGAGGAATCGCAACATGGCAGCAGCCCCCGCTCGCCGGGGTCCCGGTGGACAGGGCAACCGGCCGCCCCGTGACGACCGCGGTGGCCCTGGCCGGGACGACTCCCCGAAGTCGCAGTTCGAAGAGCGCGTGGTCGCCATCAACCGCGTCGCCAAGGTGGTCAAGGGTGGACGCCGGTTCTCCTTCACCGCCCTGGTCGTGGTCGGCGACGGCAACGGCAAGGTCGGCGTCGGCTATGGCAAGGCCCGCGAGGTCCCCTCTGCCATCCAGAAGGGCGTCGAGGTGGCCAAGAAGAACTTCTTCGCCGTCCCGATGATCGGCACCACCATCCCGCACGAGGTGCTCGGTGAGGACGGCGCCGGCCGCGTCCTGCTCAAGCCCGCATCCCCCGGTACCGGCGTCATCGCCGGCGGGCCGGTGCGCGCGGTGCTCGAGGCGGCTGGCGTGGCCGACGTGCTGTCCAAGTCGCTCGGCTCGTCCAACCCGATCAACATCGTCCACGCGACCGTGGCCGGGCTCAAGTCGCTGAAGCGGCCCGAGGAGCTGGCCCAGCGGCGCGGGCTCGAGCTGGCCGAGATGTCTCCCACCACCGTGGCCCGGATGAAGGCCGCAGCTGCGGTCAAGACGCCGCCCAAGGAGGCGTCGGCATGAGCGCCCGGCTCAAGGTCACCCAGGTCCGTTCCGTGATCGGCCGGCCCAAGCCGCAGCGTGACACGATCCGGGGCCTCGGCCTCAGGCGCATCCACGACGTGGTCGTCAAGGAGGACCGCCCCGAGATCCGCGGCATGCTGCACAAGGTCTCCCACCTCGTCGAGGTGGAGGAGGTGAAGGAATGAAGCTGCACCACCTGCGCCCGGCGCCCGGGGCGGTGAAGGACCGCACCCGCAAGGGCCGCGGCGAGGCCGCCGGCAAGGGCAAGACGGCCGGCCGGGGCACCAAGGGCTCCAAGGCGAGGGGGCGGATCCGGACCGGCTTCGAGGGCGGGCAGCTGCCGCTCCAGCGCCGGGTGCCGAAGCTCAAGGGCTTCACCAACCCGAACAAGGTGCACTGGTCGGTGGTGAACGTCGACCGGCTCGCCGCCGCCTTCCCCAAGGGGGGCGGCGTCGACCCGGACGCGCTGGTCGAGGCGGGCCTGGCCCGCAAGGGCACCCCGGTCAAGGTGCTCGGCCACGGCGACCTGTCGGTCGCCGTCCAGGTCCGGGCACACGCCTTCTCGTCCACCGCGGCCGAGAAGATCACTGCCGCAGGCGGTACCGTAGAGGTCGTCTAGGCCGAGAGAGAGAAGAAGGAAGGCCCGGATGCTGTCGGCGTTTCGCAACGCGCTCAAGATCCCCGAGTTGCGGGGCAAGATCCTCTTCACGGTCGCCATCATCGCGATCTACCGGTTGGGGTCCCATCTGCCCGTCCCCGGCGTGGACTTCAAGAGCGTCCAGAAGTTCCTCGAGAGCGCCGGCGCGCAGAACAACGGCGCGTTCAACCTGATCAACCTGTTCTCGGGGGGCGCGCTGACCCAGTTCGCCATCTTCGCGCTCGGGATCATGCCCTACATCACCTCGTCGATCATCATGCAGCTGCTCGGCGTGGTCATCCCGCGGCTCGAGGCCCTGCAGAAGGAGGGCGAGACCGGGCGGAAGAAGATCCAGCAGTACACGCGGTACGTGACCGTGGCCCTGGCCCTGCTGCAGTCGGCCGGCATCGTGACCCTGGCCCACCGCGGCGGCCTGCTGCCCAACGTCGACATCTTCCCGGGGCTGACCTCTGGGCGCTTCGCGCTGGCCGTGCTGACCCTGACCGCCGGGACCGCGTTCATCATGTGGCTCGGCGAGCTGATCACCCAGCGCGGCATCGGCAACGGCATGTCGATCCTGATCTTCGCCGCGATCGTGGCCCAGCTCCCCAGCCAGGGCGCCAACATCCTGCGCTCCAACGGCGGCTTCATCTTCGGGGTGATGTGCGCGCTCGGCCTGGCCATCATCGTGTTCGTGATCTGGATCGAGCAGGCCCAGCGCCGCATCCCGGTCCAGTACGCCAAGCGCATGGTGGGCCGGCGCATGTACGGGGGCTCGTCGACCTACATCCCGCTCAAGGTCAACCAGGCCGGCGTCATCCCGATCATCTTCGCGTCCAGCCTGCTCTACCTGCCCTCGCTGCTCGCCTCGATCGTCAACAAGCCCTGGTTCACCAGCTTCACCGAGCAGTTCACGCGCACGGGCACGCACCCGGCCTACATCATCGGGTACTTCGTGCTCATCATCGCGTTCGCCTACTTCTACAACTCGATCGCGTTCAACCCGGTCGACACGGCGGACAACATGAAGAAGTACGGCGGCTTCATCCCCGGCATCCGGCCCGGGAAGCCGACAGCCGAGTACCTCAACCACATCATGACGCGGATCACGCTGCCCGGAGCGCTGTTCCTGGCCGCCATCGCCATCCTGCCCTTCATCGTGCTGGCCGCCGGCAACGTGCAGCAGTTCCCCTTCGGCGGTACCGCCATCCTCATCACGGTGGGCGTGGGGCTCGAGACCATGAAGCAGATCGAGTCCCAGCTGCTGATGCGGAACTACGAAGGGTTCCTGCGTTGACGGCCCGGGTCGGGTAGAAGGCGGCATCCATGCGAATCGTGCTGCTCGGCCCGCCCGGGGCCGGCAAGGGCACCCAGGCGGTCCAGATCGCCGAGCACTTCGCCTGCGGGGACGTCGCCACCGGCGACATCTTCCGGGCCAACGTCGCCGAGGGCACGCCGCTGGGCCGGGCCGCCCAGGAGTACATGGACCGCGGCGACCTGGTCCCTGACGGCCTGGTCATCGCCATGGTGATGGAGCGGCTGTCGGTGCCCGACTGCGGGGCCGGGTTCGTGCTCGACGGGTTCCCGCGCACGGTGGCCCAGGCCGAGGCGCTCGACCACCGCCTGGCCGGGCTGGACACCCCGCTCGACGCCGCGCTGCACTTCGAGATCACCGAGGAGGAGCTGTTCCGCCGCCTGGCCGGGCGCTCGGCCGAGCTGCACCGCTCCGACGACTCCGAGCAGACGATCCGCCACCGGCTCGAGGTCTTCGCGATCAAGACCAGGCCCCTGGTGGACTACTACGCCCGCCGCGGCCTGCTCATCCCGGTCGACGCCATCGGCCAGGTGGAGGAGGTCACCAAGCGGATCCTCAACGACCTGGCGGCCAAGTCGACGTGATCATCCGCAAGTCCGCCGAGGAGATCGGGCGCATGCGCCAGGCTGGGCGCCTGGTCGGGCACACCCTGACCCTGGTGTCGGCGGCGGCCAAGCCCGGCGTCACCCTGCTCGAGCTCGACGCCCTGGCCGAACGGACCATCCGTGCCGCCGGTGCGGTCCCGTCCTTCCTCGGCTACCACGGCTTCCCGGCCACGCTCTGCCTGTCGCCGAACGACTGGATCGTGCACGGGATCCCCAACGGCTACGCGCTCCGGGAGGGCGACATCCTCTCGATCGACTGCGGCGCCGTCGTCGAGGGCTACCACGGGGACGCCGCGGTGACCGTGCCGGTCGGGGAGGTCGACGACGCGGCCCGGCGCCTGATCGAGACGACCGAGCGGGCCATGTGGGCGGGGATCGCCCAGGTCCGGGTGGGCAACCGGCTGTCCGACATCGGCCACGCGGTCGAGCAGACGGCGGCCGGGCCCGGCTACGGCGTGGTCCGCGAGTACGTCGGGCACGGCATCGGCACCCGGATGCACGAGGAGCCTCAGGTCCCCAACTACGGCCGCCCGGGCCGTGGGCTGCGCCTGGACGTCGGGCTCGTGCTCGCCATCGAGCCGATGCTGAACGAGGGTGGCCCCGAGACCGAGGTGCTCGACGACCACTGGACGGTGGTGACCCGGGACGGGTCGCGCTCGGCCCACTTCGAGCACACGGTTGCCATCGCCCCGGACGGTCCCGAGGTCCTCACCCTGCTCGACGGCCGCGTGCAGAGCGACTGGCTGCCCCAGGCGGTCGCCCGGTGACCAGGGCGGGCGCGCGGATCCCCCTCCGGCGAGCAGGCGGGGCGCCGTGAGGGGCGCCATGACCAGGGCGGGCGCGGATCCCGCCGGCGGGGAGGCGGGGCGCCAGTGAGCAGCGGCTTTGTTGCTCGACATGGCCGATCGTTGCTATCTTTTGTTGCTGGCCCCACGGTTGTCTCGGGGGCTTCGCTGCGGGCTCCGCCCCGGCGTCTCTCGTTCCAACGAGCGATCCAGGTTCAGGGCGCACCCCCGTGCCCGCCGTTACGAGGTGAAGGGAAGAGCTTGCCGAAGAAGGATGGTGCAATCGAGGTCGAGGGGACCGTCGTCGAGCCCCTCCCGAACGCGATGTTCCGGGTGGAGCTGGCCAACGGCCACCGCGTCCTCGCTCACATCTCCGGGAAGATGCGCATGCACTACATCCGCATCCTGCCCGGGGACCGGGTCGTCGTCGAGCTTTCGCCCTACGACCTCAACCGGGGCCGGATCACCTACCGCTACAAGTAGCGGCATGCCAGTCCTCGAGGAGCTGGAAACGACATGAAGGTCAAGCCGTCGGTCAAGAAGATCTGCGAGAAGTGCAAGACCATCCGGCGCCACGGCGTCGTCATGGTCATCTGCACCAACCCCCGCCACAAGCAGCGACAGGGCTGATCGCCACAAGGGAGGGAACTGGTCCATGGCCCGTATCTCGGGCGTCGACCTCCCCCGCGAAAAGCGGGTGGAGATCGGCCTCACCTACATCTACGGCCTCGGCCGCACCCGTGCCCTGGAGGCGGTCAAGGGGACCCGGGTGAACCCCAACACCCGTGTCCGTGACCTGTCCGAGGAGGAGGTCGTCCGCCTGCGGGAGTGGATCGACTCTCACTACAAGGTCGAGGGCGACCTGCGCCGCGAGGTCGCCCAGGACATCAAGCGCAAGATCGAGATCGGCTGCTACCAGGGCATCCGGCACCGCCGCGGCCTGCCCGTGCGGGGCCAGCGCACCCACACCAACGCCCGCACCCGCAAGGGCCCCAAGAAGACCGTTGCCGGCAAGAAGAAGGCCACCAAGAAGTAACGGTGCGGGGGGCCCAGGCCCCCCGCACCCCCCAGAGCGGTGGGGCTTCGGCCGATACGAGCACTGGATCCGCCCCACACGAGCACTGAAGGAGACAAGACCTTTGCCACCGAAGAAGGGCGCAGCCAAGAAGCCGCGCAGGCGCGAGAAGAAGAACATCGCCCACGCCCATGCCCACATCAAGTCGAGCTTCAACAACACGATCGTGACCATCAGCGACCCGCAGGGGAACACGATCACGTGGGCATCCTCGGGCAACGTCGGCTTCAAGGGCTCCCGCAAGTCGACCCCGTTCGCGGCCCAGCTCGCCGCCGAGCAGGCCGCTCGGCGGGCGCAGGAGCACGGCGTGCGCAAGGTCGACGTCTTCGTCAAGGGCCCCGGGTCCGGCCGCGAGACCGCCATCCGGTCCCTGCAGGCCGCCGGCCTGGAGATCCAGGGCATCCAGGACGTCACCCCGGTGCCCCACAACGGCTGCCGTCCCCCCAAGCGGCGCCGCGTCTGACCACGTGAAGCAACCAGCACCGACCCCCACGGCCCGGAGGGCCCGGCGGGCGCCGACGAGGAGCGCCTGGCCGAGGGAGCGAGAGGAGTAGCAGGACATTGGCAAGATACACAGGTCCCGACTGCCGGCTCTGCCGCCGCGAGAAGACGAAGCTGTTCCTCAAGGGCTCCAAGTGCGAGGGTCCCAAGTGCCCGGTGGAACGGCGCCCGTACCCGCCAGGCGAGCACGGCCGAGGGCGGATCAAGGAGTCCGAGTACCTGCTGCAGCTCCGTGAGAAGCAGAAGGCGCGCCGCATCTACGGCATTCTCGAGACGCAGTTCCACAACTACTACGAGGAAGCGTCCCGCCGGAAGGGCATCACCGGCGAGGTGCTGCTGCAGCTCCTCGAGACGCGCTTGGACAACGTCGTCTACCGGGGCGGGCTGGCCCGCTCGCGCGACCAGGCCAGGCAGCTCGTCCGCCACTCCCACATCACCGTCAACGGCAAGAAGGTGAACATCCCCTCGTACCAGGTGAAACCTGGGGACGCCGTCCAGGTCAAGGCGAAGATGCGCGGCAACCTGAACGTCCACGAGTCGATCCAGCTCCAGACCGGCCGGCCCCAGCCGGGCTGGCTCGAGCTGAACGCCGGCGAGGCCAAGCTCACGGTCAACTCGGTGCCGACCCGGGACCAGGTCGAGGTGCCGCTCCAGGAGCAGCTCATCGTCGAGCTGTACTCCAAGTAAGCAAGTCGAGTTCTACGCAAAGCCGAGTTCTACGCAAAGCAAGGAACAGGGCAAGCAACAGGAACCAGGGCACCCCCCGAGTCATATAGCGGGCCGGGGAGCCGGAGGTGGAACAGCACACATGGAGATCTCGCGTCCCCGCATCGAGTCGCACCCGCTGGGTGGGCTGGACAACCGTTCGCGCTTCGTCATCGAACCGCTCGAGCCTGGCTTCGGCTACACGCTCGGCAACTCGCTGCGGCGCACGCTGCTGTCGTCCATCCCGGGCGCCGCGGTGACCTCGATCAAGATCGACGGCGTCCTGCACGAGTTCTCGTCCATCCAGGGCGTGAAAGAGGACGTCACCGACATCATCCTCAACGTCAAGGAGCTGCGCCTGCGCAGCGAGACCAACGAGCCGGCAACGATGTTCCTGCGCGCCACCGGCCCGGCCGAGGTGACCGCGGCCGACATCGTGCCGCCCGCCGACCTCGACGTCATCAACCCCGAGCTGCACCTGGCCACACTGAACTCCAAGGCCAAGCTCGAGATGGAGCTGCGCGTCGAGAAGGGCCGCGGCTACCGGCCGGCCGAGCGCAACAAGTCCGCCTCGGACGAGATCGGGCGCATCCCGGTGGACTCGATCTTCTCGCCGGTGCGCCGGGTCAGCTACACGGTCGAGGCCACCCGCTCGGGGGAGATGACCAACTACGACCGGTTGCTCCTCGACGTGGAGACCGACGGGTCGCTGACCCCGGAGGACGCCCTGGCCTCGGCCGGCGGTACCCTGCGCGAGCTGGTCAGCCTGTTCGCGGATCTGACCGGCGGAGGCGAGGGCCTGTTACTGGGGCCGGCCGAGCAGACCGGGCCGCTGGGCGCCAACCTCGACACCCCGATCGAGGAGCTCGACCTGTCGGTGCGGTCGTACAACTGCCTGAAGCGCGAGGGCATCGTCACCGTGGGCGAGCTCGTCACCAAGTCCGAGGCCGACCTGCTCGACATCCGCAACTTCGGCGCCAAGTCGATCGACGAGGTGCGCGAGAAGCTGCACGAGCTTGGCCTGTCGCTCCGCGAGGAGTAGGCCGACAAGACCTTGGGGTCCGGGGGCTCAAGCAGCGAAGCGGTAGCCCCCGGATACGCCAGAGAGAGAGGAACGAGACCGATGCCGACCCCGACCAAGGGGCCTCGCCTGGGCGGGGGGCCGAGCCACGAGCGGATGCTCATCGCGAACCTGGCCCGCTCGCTGTTCGCCGAGGGGCGGATCCGCACCACCGAGGCGAAGGCCAAGCGCCTCCGACCCCAGGCCGAGCGCCTCATCACCTTCGCCAAGCGGGGCGACGTGGCCAGCCGGCGCCAGGTGCTCACCGTGGTGCGGGACAAGGAGGTCGTCCACAAGCTGTTCGCCGAGATCGCGCCCAGGTTCGCCGACCGGCAGGGCGGCTACACCCGCATTCTGAAGCTCGGTCCGAGGCCGGGCGACTCGGCCCCGATGGCCCTGATCGAGCTGGTCGACCAGGGCACGGGCGACGAGAAGGCGGTCGCGGGCAGCGACGCCCCGCGCCGCCGCCGGCGCTTCGGGCGGGGACGCTCGGGCGAGCAGGCCGCCCCGGCGGGCGCCAACCGGGCGGAGCGCCGGGCCGCCGCCCGCCGGCGGACCCAGGAGACCGACGCCGCCGTGGCCGGCGAGCAGGTCGACGCCGACGCCGAGGAGCGTCCGGACGTGCCCACCGACGCCGAGATCGAGGCGGGCGCCCCGGCTGCCGGCGAGGCTGAGGACGAGGCCGACGCCGCGGCTGCCGAGGTGGACGAGGCCGGCCAGGCCGACGCTGAGACCGAGGACGAGGCCCGCGCCGAGGCGGCTGCGGAAGAGGGCGGGAGCACCGGCGCCGAGGACGACGGAAAGGACGCCGGGAAGGCCTGATCCGGGTGGCTGGCGCCGGCACCAGGCGCCGCCTCCGGCTGGTCGTCGCCTACGACGGCGCCCCGTTCTCAGGGTTCGCGCGCCAGCGGGACCGGCGCACCGTCCAGGGCGAGCTGGAGACCGCCCTCTCCCGGATCGCGAGGGAGCCGGTCGAGACCGTGGGTGCCGGCCGCACCGACGCCGGCGTGCATGCCCGCGGCCAGGTCGTGCACGCCGACGTCCCGGACCGGCTCGACCCCGAGCGGGTCCGCCGGGCGCTGAACGGCGCGCTCGGCCCGGCCGTGGTGGTCCGGGCGGCGGGCTGGGCGCCCGACGGCTTCGACGCGCGCTTCTCGGCCCGGCGGCGCACCTACGCCTACCGGGTCGACGACTCCTCCGACCCCGACCCGCTGACCCGCGGCTGGGTGCTGCACTGGCGCCGCCCCCTGGACGTCGAGCGGATGCGGGAGGCGGCCCGCCCGCTCGTGGGCGAGCACGACTTCGCCGCCTTCTGCCGGGGCCGGCCGGGGGCGACGACCCGGCGCCGGATCCGGTCGATCACCGTGCGCCGCGTCCGCGGCCTGGTCGAGGTGCGCGTCGCGGCCGACGCGTTCTGCTGGCAGATGGTGCGCAGCATCGTCGGCCACCTGCTCGACGTGGGCGACGGCCGCCGGGAGCCCGATCGCACCGCCGCGATCCTCACCGCCGGCGACCGGTCCGCGCTCGGCAACATCGCGCCCCCGCACGGCCTCGTCCTCGAGTCGGTCAGCTACCCAATCGGTCAGCTACCCAAGTTGACCGTTCAGGGGAGGAACCGCTAGCCTTGACCGTCTGCACGGGCAGGCTCTGGTTCGCTTGTGCGTGAGTCAGCCCGCCCGCCCGTGATCTTCTCGAAGCTCGCCTACGGAGTTGCCCGCATGCCCCTCGCCAGCCAGCGCACGTTCTCACCGCGCCCGCAGGACATCACCCGCGACTGGTACGTCGTCGACGCCAGCGGCCAGACCCTGGGCCGCCTGGCTGCCCAGGTGGCGCGGATCCTGCGCGGCAAGCACAAGCCGATCTTCGCCCCGCACGTCGACACCGGCGACCACGTGATCATCGTCAACGCGGCGAAGGTCGAGCTCACCGGCAGGAAGCGCGAGCAGAAGAACGTCTACCACCACTCGGGCTACCCGGGTGGCCTGAAGGTCACCCCCTACAGCACCCTGCTCGCCCAGCGGCCCTCCAAGGCCGTGGAGAAGGCGGTCAAGGGGATGCTGCCCCACAACCGGCTCGGCCGGCAGATGATCTCCAAGCTCAAGGTGTACGACGGCCCGACCCACCCGCACGCGGCCCAGCAGCCCGTGCCGCTCGACCTGGGTCCCGCCTCGGGCGCCAAGCAGGAATAGAGGAGGATCGGTTCAGTTGGCGCTTCCCGCACTGCTCGCCCGGGGCACCGGCCGCCGCAAGGAGGCCGTGGTCCGGGTGCGCCTGCTCGAGGGGACCGGCACGTTCAAGCTGAACGACCGGCCACTCGAGGACTACTTCCCCAACCCGGCGTACCGGCGCCTGGTGACCGAGCCGCTGCGCGTCACCAACACGCTCGAGCGGTACGACATCGTGGCCAGCCTCGCCGGCGGCGGGGTCTCCGGCCAGGCCGGCGCCCTGCGCCACGGCATCGCCCGCGCCCTGGTCGACCTCGACGTCGAGCTGCGCGGCGAGCTGAAGAAGCGCGGCTTCCTGACCCGCGACGCCCGGGAGACCGAGCGCAAGAAGTACGGCCTCAAGAAGGCCCGCAAGGCGCCCCAGTACTCCAAGCGCTGACCCACCCGCCGGACTTGGCGGCACCGTCGGCCGGACTTGGCCGCCGGGATGGACGAGCTGCCCGCCGCAGGCGGCTCTGGTGCCGCCGCACGCGGCTCCGAGCAGTTCCAGAATTTGACACAGCGCCCGCCGGTTCCGGCGGGCGCTGTCGTGTGACGCGGGTCAGCGCATCTCGTTGCGGGCCTCGGCGGTCAGGTCGCTCAGGCGCTCCGGCCTCGACGTGAGGCTGAAGCCGAAGCCGACCATGTCGCCGTCGTTCCACCGGCAGATGGAGAAGTTCCCGCCGAGCTGCGAGGCGGTACAGCGGTACTCGACGTCGCCCCGCTTGAAGGTCTGGTCGGTGGCGCCGCTGCCCGGGGTGGCCTGCCCGAGCGCCTGGTCGAACCCCTTGACGATGTCGCCCCGGGTGCGGTCGCTGGCCTCGCGCACGGCCACCAGCACGAACTCGGGTTGGGTCTCGGTGCCGTAGGCCGCCACCACGAAGTTCTTGACCCCTTTGTCCCGGAGCTGCTTCTCCTGCTGGTCGAGCAGGCCCCGGAAGGCGGGGCTGTCGATCCGCCGCAGGCCGGCGACGTCGGCCGGGGTCTTCAGGGGCTTGCTGGCCCGCGCGACCTTGCCGCCCACGGTGGTGATCGCGTAGATCCCGCCGAGCAGCACGGCGAGCACGGCGACGCCGAGCACCACCCACAGCACCGTGTTGCGCCGCTTGGGCGCCGCCGGGGGCTGCTGCCCGCCCCACTGGGGCAGCGGTGCGGTCTGCGAGCCGGGCGGGGCATCCGCGGGCCCTGGCCACGGCGGTGCGGTCTGCGAGCCGGGCGGGGCATCCGCGGGCCCTGGCCACGGCGGCGCGCCCGGCGGGGAACCGGGAGGTTCACCGATCGGCCGGGTGGCGCCGCCGCTTCCACTGCCGGCGCCAGGTTCCTGGCGAGGAGGATGGTCCATCATGGTCCCGTCTCGTGCGAGCCCGGGCATGGGCCGGGCGTGGATTGGCCAGGAATCACTATCAGCTTTGGGCGTCACGCGCACATCGCTCGATCCGGCCGAACCAGTCGCCTGGGCGTGGGACAATGCCGCTCGTCCGCAGGCGGCCGGCCAGATGACGGGAGTGCGCTGTTGGGAAAGCTGTTTGGAACCGACGGGGTGCGCGGGCTGGCCAACGCCGACCTCACCCCCGAGCTGGCCATGTCCCTCGGCCGGGCAGTGGTCGGCGTGCTGCTGGACCAGGCGGCGGTCTCGTCCGCCCGCACCCCGGGTCAGCCCCGGGCCTCGCGGCCCCAGGTCGTGGTCGGGCGCGACCCGCGCGCCTCGGGCGCGCTGCTCGAGAGCGCCCTGGTGGCGGGGATCTGCAGCGCCGGCGGGGACGCGCTCCTGGCCGGGGTCATCCCCACACCAGCGGTGGCCTTCCTGACCCGGCACTACGGCGCCGCGGCGGGCGCGATGATCTCGGCCTCGCACAACGCCATGCCAGACAACGGCATCAAGTTCTTCGGCCCCGAGGGCTTCAAGCTGCCCGACGCGCTCGAGGACCGGATCGAGGCCGCCCTCGGCCTGGCCGACCAGGAGGCACCCCGGCCGGTGGCCGGCGGGGTCGGCCGCTCGGTGCCGGCCGTCGACGCGGTCGAGGCCTACCTCGGCCACCTGCTCCAAGGCGTCCCCGACCTCGCCGGCGTGCCCCTGGTGGTCGACTGCGCCAACGGGGCGGCCGCCGCGGTGGCCCCGGAGGCCTACCGGCGCGCGGGCGCCCGGGTGGTCGCGGTCGCGGCCGAGCCCGACGGGGAGAACATCAACGCCGGGGTCGGCTCGACCCATCCCGAGCATGTGCGGGCCGAGGTGCTGCGGACCGGGGCGGCGCTGGGGCTGGCCCACGACGGCGACGCCGACCGGCTGCTCGCCGTCGACGAGCGGGGCGAGCTGGTCGACGGCGACGTGATCCTGGCCGTCGCCGCCCTGGACGAGCGCGACCGCGGCGCGCTCGCGACCGGGACGGTGGTCACCACGGTCATGACCAACCTGGGCTTCCGGCAGGCCATGGCCGGGCACGGCATCCGGGTCGTGCAGACTGCGGTGGGGGACCGCTACGTGCTCGAGGCGATGCGGGCCGGCGGGCACGTGCTCGGGGGCGAGCAGTCCGGCCACATCATCTTCCTCGACCGGGCCACCACCGGCGACGGGATCCTCACCGGCCTGCGGCTGCTGTCGATCGTCGCCCGCACCGGCCGGCCCCTGTCGGAGCTGGCCACGGTGATGCGCCGCCTGCCCCAGGTGCTGGTCAACATCCGCGTGACCGAGCGCGACGGGCTGGCTGGCTCGGCCGCGGTCGCCCAGGCAGTGGCCGAGGAGGAGGCGGCCCTCGGCGACGGTGGCCGGGTGCTGGTGCGCGCCTCGGGCACTGAGCCGCTCGTCCGGGTCATGGTGGAGGCCGAGACCCTCGACGGCGCCCAGGCGGTGGCCGACCGGCTCGCCGGGGTGGTCGCCGCCGAGCTGGGCTGGGCTTGACCCAGGCCGGGCCTGACCCTGGGCCGGGCCTGCCCAGGGCCGGGCCTGCCCAGGGCCGGGCCTGACCCCGGGCCCACCCACCGCCCCCCGCCCAGGCCCGGTGGGCCAGGGTGCGGGGGAGTAGGATCGTCTCCATGCCGGAGCAGCCGATCCCGACGAGGACCCCCGCGGTTCCGGACCGGAGGAGGGCGGGCCGGCCGGCCGCGGCCGCCGCTGCGGCCGCGCACGCGCTCCTCGTGCTCGGGGTGGTGCCCGCCATGGCCCAGACGTCCTCCCCGACCTCCTCGACGCCGGCCGGGCAGGGTCCGGGCGGGCGCATGAACGGCCCGTTCATCGTGGTCGCGGTCATCGCCGGGCTGCTCCTCTTCCTGTTCCAGCGCCGGACCTTCCGCAAGATGCAGGACATGTTCGACCCGGACCGTGACCGGCCTCAGCCTCCGGACGGACCCGGTCCCTGGGACCGGCGCGAGCCTCCGGACGGACCTCGTCCTCGGGACCGGCGCGAGCCTCCGAGCGAGCCCCATCCTCGGGACCGGCGCGAGCCTCCGGGCGGGCCCGGTCCCCGGCCCCTGCCCTGAAGCGAGGCAAGCTTCTGTTGGCCTGGTAGCATGCGGCGATTCGCGGCGCCGGGTGCCCGACGCCCCCCGGGCCGCCCGTGCGCGGCCCGGCCGAGCGCCGCCGAGCAGGGAGCGGACCAGATGTGCGGGATCGTCGGCTACGCGGGACGCCAAGCGGGGTCGCCTGAGGCACGGGAGGCCGGCTCGCCTGAAGCGCGCCAGGCCCTGCCTGTGCTGCTCGCCGGACTGCGCCGGCTGGAGTACCGGGGCTACGACTCGGCCGGGGTCGCCGTGCTCCACCGTGGCCGGATCCGGGCGGTGCGCAAGGCGGGCAAGCTGGAGATGCTCGAGCGCGAGCTCGGCGCCGACGACGCCCTGCCCGGCAGGACCGGGATCGGCCACACCCGCTGGGCCACGCACGGTCGGCCAACCGACGCCAACGCCCACCCGCACCTCGACTGCACCGGCCGGGTGGCCGTCATCCACAACGGCATCATCGAGAACTTCCTCGCCCTGCGGAACCGGCTCGAGGCCGACGGGCACGCGCTCGCGTCGCAGACCGACACCGAATGCGTCGCCCACCTGATCGAGGCGGCCCTGGCCAAGGGGCTCGCCTTCCCGGACGCGGTGCGCTCGGTCCTGGGCGAGCTGGAGGGCTCGTTCGCTCTTGCCGTCTTGCACGCCGGCGACCCGGAGACGGTGGTCGGGGCCAGGCGGGACCTGCCGCTCGTCGCCGGCCGGGCCGACGGCCAGGGCTTCGTCGCGAGCGACTTCGCCGCCTTCCTCGACCACACCAGGGACGGCGTGATCCTCGACGACGACCAGGTGGTGGTGGTCACTCCCGACCGCCTCGAGGTCACCGACCTGCACGGCGACCCGGTCATCCCCTTCACCCACCACGTCGACTGGGACGTGGCCGCGGCCGAGAAGGGCGGCTACGAGCACTTCATGCGCAAGGAGATCCACGAGCAGCCCCTCGCGGTCAAGCAGACCCTGGAGGGGCGGACCGACCTGGCCGGCCGCCTCGTGCTCGACGAGCTGCGCATGAGCGAGGACGAGCTGCGCGAGATCGACAAGGTGTTCGTGGTCGCCTGCGGCAGCGCCTACCACGCCGGCCTGGTCGCCAGGTACGCCATCGAGCACTGGGCCCGGCTGCCGGTCGGGATCGAGATGGCCAGCGAGTTCCGCTACCGCGACCCGGTGCTCGACCGCCACACGCTGGTGATCGCCATCTCCCAGTCCGGCGAGACGGCCGACACCCTGGCCGCGGTCCGCTACGCCCGCCGCCAGCGCGCCCGGGTGCTGACCGTCTGCAACACGGTCGGCGCCTCCATCCCCCGCGACTCCGACGCGGTGCTGTACACCCGGGCCGGCCCCGAGGTGTGCGTGGCCGCGACCAAGACGTTCGCGGCCCAACTGGTCGCCGTGTACCTGGTCGCGCTCTACCTGGCCGAGGTGCGCGGCACCATGTTCCCCGACGAGGTCGCTGCCGTGGTCGCCGAGCTCCAGCGCATCCCAGGCCGGCTCGCGGCCTGCCTGGAGCGCGAGGCCGAGGTGCGGGCGGTGGCCGAGCGGCACGCCAAGGCTGACGGCTTCCTGTTCGTCGGCCGCCACGTCGGCTACCCGATGGCGCTCGAGGGTGCGCTGAAGCTCAAGGAGACCGGCTACGTCCACGCCCAGGGCTTCCCGGCCGGCGAGCTCAAGCACGGGCCGATCGCGCTGGTCGAGGAGGGCACGCCGGTCGTGGTCGTGCACCCGTCGAGCCACGTCTACGCCAAGACGGTGACGAACATGCGCGAGGTCGCTGCGCGCGGGGCCGCCGTGGTCGCCGTGGCCGAGGACGGCGACCCCGACGTGGCCGCGCACGCCGCCGACGTGCTGCGCGTGCCCCCGACCACCAGCCTGCTCTCACCTCTGCTCACGCTGGTCCCGCTGCAGCTGTTCGCCTACCACGTGGCCGCTGTCCGGGGCTGTCCCATCGACAAGCCGCGCAACCTGGCCAAGAGCGTCACGGTCGAGTAGCTGGTCGTGACCTGACCGTGCCGCCCGGCTGCTACGATTGCCGGACCATGGCTTCCTATGACATCGACCCCGACCAGTCGGTCAGCATCGCGGCGATCTTCCTGTTCATCGACGCGGCTCTGCTCGGCTTCCCCCTGCTGCAGGAGCTGTTCTCGAGCCTCGGCAGCCCCAACGGGTTCGTGCTGTTCTGGGTCGCCCTGGTGGCGGCGCTCATCGCCGGTGGGGTGGGGCTGCTGAAGGGGCTCCGGTGGGGCTGGTACGTCGCCATCGCCGCCATCAGCGTCAGGACGCTGCTCGACCTCGCCTCGGTCAGCCTGCTCAGCCTGCTCTTCGACGGGCTGGTGATCTTCCTGCTGACCAGGCCGGGCGTCAGGGCCAAGTTCGGGGTTCGATGATCGTCGGCATCGGCATCGACGCCGTCGAGATCGCCCGCATCGCCCGCGCCGTCGACCGTCACCCTCGCTTCACAACCCGCGTCTTCACTACCACCGAGCAGGCGGCCTCGGCCCGCCGCGGCATCGGCGCGGTCGCCTACCTGGCCAAACGGTGGGCGGCCAAGGAAGCGGTGTCCAAGGCGCTCGGGGTCGGCTTCTCCGGCTTCACCTACACCGAGATCGAGGTCGTGAACCTGCCCTCGGGCGCCCCCTCGGTGGAGCTCTCCGGTGAACTGGCCGGCTGGGCGCACCAGCTCGGAGTGCTCCGCTGGCACCTGTCGCTCTCCGACACCCGCGACATGGCGTTCGCCACCGCCCTGGCCGAGGGGCCCGACGACTACCCGCGGCGACCGCCCGGCCCGCCTCCCTGGGTCCGCCGCCGGTTCGAGCGCGCGCGGTCCCGGACCGCCCCCGACGGCGCGGGGCCGGGGGAGCAGGGTGGCGCGGGGCCGGGGGAGCCCGCACGGTGATCCCGCTCGCCGAGGTGGCCACGGTCCAGGCTGCCGACCGGGCCGCCGCGGCCGCCGGGACGCCGGTGGCCGTGCTGATGGGGCGGGCCGGGTCGGCAGTGGCCCGGACAGGGCGCGGCCTGCTCGGTGGCGCGTCCGGGCAGCGGGTGGTGGCCGTTGCCGGCAAGGGCCACAACGGGGGCGACGCGCTCGAGGCCCTGGCCAGGCTGGCCAGGGCCGGGGCGGGCGCCGAGGCGCTGCTCACCGCCGACCCCGAGCGGCTGGACGGCGAGGGCCGGCGCTGCGTGGCCGCGGTCAGGGCGGCCGGCGGCCGCGCGCGCGTGTTCGAGCCCGACCTGGCCCGCCGGGTCCTGGCCGGCGCCGACCTGGTCCTGGACGGGCTGCTGGGGACGGGCTCGGCAGGCGCCCCCCACGGGGTGGTGGCCGAGGCGATCGAGGCGGTCAACGCGAGCCCGGCGCGGGTCCTGTCGGTCGACATCCCCTCCGGCGTGGACGCCGCCACCGGAGCGGTGCCAGCCGAGGCGGTCCGGGCCGACGCCACGGTGACGTTCCAGGCGGCCAAGCCAGGGCACGTGCTCGCCCCGGGCAGCGGCCTGGTCGGCCGGCTGCACGTGGCCGACATCGGCCTGCCCCTGGAGCCGGGCCCCTGGGGGATCAGCGAGGCGGCCGACCTGGCCGGGCTCGTACCGCTGCCCCGGAGGGAACAGCACAAGCGCTCCCGTGGGGTGCTGCTCGCGGTCGGGGGCTCAACCGGCATGGGGGGCGCGCCCACCCTGGTCGGCCTGGGCGCCCGGCGCACCGGGACCGGGCTGCTCGTCCTGGCCGTGCCCGCGTCGGTGGCCGACCGGGTCGGCGCGGCCGTGCCAGAGGCGCTCACCGTCCACCTGCCCGAGGCCGACGGCGGCATCACCCCGGACGCCGTCGACGCCTGCGAGCGCTGGCTGGGGGAGGCCACCGCGCTCGCCATCGGGCCCGGCCTGGGCCGGTCGGCGGCGACCTTGGAGGCGGTCCGGGCCCTGCTCGCGCGCTTCGAGCGGCCGGCCGTGGTCGACGCCGACGGCCTGGTCGCCCTGGGCACGGGCGCGCCCCTGGCCGAGCGCAGAGCGCCCACCCTGGTCACCCCGCACGCTGGCGAGTTCGCACGCCTGGCCCCCGACGCCGACGGCACGCGCCTGCACCAGGCGGCCGACCGGGCCCGCCGCTGGGGCGCGACCGTGCTGCTCAAGGGCGACCACACCGTGGTCGCCGAGCCCGGGGGGCGCCTGGTCGTCAACCCGACCGGCACGCCCGTGCTGGCCACCGGCGGCACCGGGGACGTGCTCACCGGCCTGACCGGCGCGCTGCTCGCCCAGGGGGTCGCCCCGTTCGACGCCGGCCGGCTGGGCGCGTGGGTGCACGGTCGGGCCGGCGCCTTGGCAGCCCGGGCCCTGTCCCCGGTCTCGGTGGCGGCCGCGGACGTGGCCGAGCACCTTCCACCCGCCTTCGCCGAGCTGCTCTCCCGATCCCTGGCGGCCCGGTGAGCCCCCCCGAGGGGTCCGGGGAGCCCAGAGGGGTGCCCCGGTGGGACGGGTGGAGGGGTCCGGCGAATCCGGGGGCCCGGGGAACCGGGGGTCTGGGGAACCCCGGAGGAGTGTCCCGGTGAGTCCGGTGGCGTGGCCGGGGCTGCGGCCGGCGTGGGTGGAGGTCGACCTGGACGCGGTGGCGCACAACACCCGTACCCTGGGCGCCGAGGTCGCCCCGGCCCGGGTGCTGGCCGTGGTCAAGGCCGACGCCTACGGCCACGGCGCCGTGCCGGTGGCCCGCAGCGCCATCTCCGCCGGGGCCTCGTGCCTGGGCGTCGCTCTCGTCGAGGAGGCCCTGGCCCTGCGCGCCGCCGGGATCTCGGCCCCGGTCCTCGTCCTCTCCGAGCCCCACCCCGCCTCGGCGGACGCCTGCGCCGAGCACGGCATCGCGGTGACCGTGTGCACCCCGGCGGGGGTGCAGGCGTTCGGCGCGGCGGGGCGCCGGGGCGGCCGTCCGGTCGCCGCCCACCTCAAGGTCGACACCGGCATGCACCGGCAGGGCTGCGACCCGGCCGCCCTGCCCGCCCTGGCCGCCGCCGCCCTGGCCGAGCCCGGGCTCGAGGTGGCCGGGCTCTGGAGCCACTTCGCCGTGGCCGACGAGCCTGGGCAGCGGGCCACCACCGACGCCCAGCTCGCCCGGTACAGCGACGCGCTGGCCACGGCCGCCGCTGCGGGCCTGGCCCCCCGCTGGCGCCACCTGGCCAACAGCGCGGGCGCCACCCTCCGCGATGACGCCCGCTTCGACCTGGTCCGGCTCGGGATCGAGCTGTACGGCCTGGCGCCAAGCCCGGACCTGCCCGGGGAGGCGACGGCCCGGCTGCGGCCGGCCCTTGCCCTGCGGGCGGCGGTGTCCGCGGTGCGCACGGTCGAGGCTGGCGAGCGCGTCTCCTACGGGCACCGCTGGGCCGCCCCGGCCCGGACGCGCGTCGCCACCTTGCCGGTGGGGTATGCCGACGGGGTCAGGCGCGGCCTCTCCGACCGCATCCGGGTGCGGCTCGGCGGTCGCGACTTCCGGCAGGTGGGCAGGGTGACGATGGACCAGGTGATGGTGGACGTGGGAGACGCTCCGGTCGAGGTGGGCGAGGTGGCAACCCTGCTCGGTGACCCGGCCCGGGGCGAGCCCGGCGTGCGCGAGTGGTCGGTCGCTCTGGACACGATCGACTACGAGGTGACCTGCGGGCTGTCGAGCCGGTTGCCCCGGGTGCACCATCACGGGGACCGGGCCGACGGCCCGGTGACCGCTGGCCCGGCCCGCGCGGGCAGGCCGGTCGGGACCGCGCCCGCCGGACCGGGTGGAGAGGGAGTGCGCAGGTAGTGGCCAGCACCAGGAAGCGCTCCCGCGGGGGCAAGGGCCCCGAGGGCCGGCCCGCTGGC
This sequence comes from Actinomycetes bacterium, assembly GCA_036000965.1. Taxonomy (NCBI): domain Bacteria; kingdom Bacillati; phylum Actinomycetota; class Actinomycetes; species Actinomycetes bacterium. The sequence goes on along the minus strand of DASYUT010000155.1, from coordinate 10,195 downwards.
GCGCGGTCCGGGAAGCGGGAGGACGGGTCCCGGGAGCGCGGTGGCCGTTCCGCGGCCGGCCGTGGGCAGCTCGGCGGGGAGGAGGCACCGCCGGCCGCCAAGGCACCCCGGCCGGCCGCCCGGGCCCGGCGGTCGGCCACCGCGCGTTCCCAGCCCAAGACGGGGCAGGCCGGCGGGCCGGCCAAGCGGTCGGCGCGGACGACCGCCCCCGCGGCCGCCGGAGGGGGCGGGAGGTCGAGGGCGTCCCTGATCGTGCGGGGGGCTGGGATGGTGCTCGGCGGCCTGGTCCTCGGGGTCGGCGCCGGCATCGCCGTGGAGCGGGCCCTGGTCGGGCGGGACCTGCGGCGCGAGGACCCGGAGGCGGGCGAGCCGTTCGGCGGGCTGCGCGGCGCTCCGGCCACGGTCACCGGCCACGACGGGACAGAGCTGGAGGTGGAGGACTTCGGTTCGGGCCCGTGCCTGGTGTTCTCGCACGGGTTCTCGCTGAACCAGGACGCATGGCACTACCAGCGGCGCGACCTGCCCGCCGACTTCCGCTGCGTCTTCTTCGACCAGCGCGGTCACGGCCGTTCGGGCCGGCCCGCCGACCACGACTTCTCGCTGGACGCCTTCGCCGGCGACCTCCGCGCGGTGCTCGACTGGACCGGCGAGGACCGCGTGGTGGTGGTGGCCCACTCCATGGGCGGCATCGCCGCGCTCAAGCTCGCCGAGCTGTGGCCCGAGGAGCTGGGCACCAGGATCGCCGGCCTCGTGCTGGTCGGCTCCACCTACGCCGACGCCCTCAAGGGCATGAGCGCGGCCGTGACCGCCCGCGGCGCGCTCACCGTGCAGCGCGCCGCGATCAAGACCGCGTTCAAGTTCTTCGGGGCCGACCCGGGCCGGGCCAACCAGCTCCGGCGCCGCGGCAGCGACCTCGGGTACCTCGGCACGCGCCTGTTCGGCTTCGGCTCCAACCCCTCCCCGAGCCAGGTCGCCTTCGTCGACCGCGTGCTGGCCGGCACCGACATCGAGGTCTGGGCCCGGGTCTTTCCCAGCCTCATCGACTTCGACCTGTCCGAGGTCCTTGAGGGCCTCGAGGTTCCCACCCTGATCGCCGTGGGGGACAAGGACCGGCTGACCCCGGTCGCCTCCGCCCGCCACATGGCCGAGAAGATCGGCGGCGCACGCCTGGTCGTCCTGGAGGACGCCGGCCACAACGCCTTCCTCGAAGAGCACGAGGTCCTGGACGCCGAGATCGCCGCGTTCGCCCGCGAGGTGCTCGGCCCGGCCGGGCGCGGCCGCCGGCGTCGGTCCTCGACCCCGGTCCCCAAGCTGGCCGGCCGCGACCAGATCTCGATCCGCCGCATCCGCGACTCGTGAGCCCACCGTGAGCCTCGGCATCGACGACCTGGCGGTCGGGCACTGGACCGACCCGGTCGGGCTGACCGGCTGCACGGTGGTGATCCCCCCGGCCGGGAACGTCGCCTCGGTCAGCGTGCGCGGCGGCGGTCCCGGCACCAGAGAGACCGACGTGCTCCAGCCCCAGGCCCACGTCGAGGGCGTGTCCGCGGTGTTGCTCACCGGAGGGAGCGCATTTGGGCTGGCCGCGGCCCAAGGCGTGGTCGCCTGGTGCGAGGCGCGGGGGATCGGCTACGGCCGCTTCGGCCGTCCGATCCCGATCGTGCCCGCTGCCGTGCTGTTCGACCTGGCCGTGGGGAGCTGGGACGCCCGTCCCGGCCCGGCCGAAGGGGAGGCCGCCTGCCTGGCCGCGAGCTCGGCCGAGGACCGGATGGGCAACGTCGGGGCCGGCACGGGCGCGACCGTCGGCAAGTCCGGCGGGCCCGACCTTGCGATGAAGGGCGGCCTCGGCCACGCGGTCGTCACGGTCGGCCCGCTCACGGTGGGCGCCCTGGCCGCGGTCAACGCGGGCGGGGACGTGATCGACGACGACGGCACCGTGGTGGCCGGGACCCGGGTTCCGGGAGGGGCCCGGGCTGCGCTCCGGGCCTGGGGCGAGCGCGAGGCGCGGGCCCGCGCCGGGGAGCCGCCCGGTCCGCGACCGTGGGGCGCGCCTCCGCCCGGGGAGCCACCCGGTCCGCGACCGTGGGGCGCGCCTCCGCTCGGGGAGCCGGTGCCGCCTGGGGGCAGCACCACCCTTGGCCTGGTCGTCACCGACGCGACCCTCACCAAGGGAGAGGTCCACCGGGTCGCCGTGCAGGCCCACGACGGCATGGCGCGGGCGGTCCGCCCAGTCCACACCAGCTTCGACGGGGACACGGTGTTCGCCCTGGCCGTGCCCAGGGTCGTGGCACCGGCCGACCTGGTAGCCTTTCTGGCCGAGGAGGCATTGGCCCTCGCCATCCGGGCCGGGGTCCGGGCGGCCACCGCGGTCGCCGGCATCCCGGCCTGGTCCGATCAGCCCGGGAGGACGTGAAGGTGCCGCTCTACGAGTATCGCTGTACGGACTGCGACCACCGGTTCGACGCCCTCGTGCCCACCGGCCGGGCCGACCTGACCGCCTGCCCGTCGTGCGGGGCTGAGCAGGCCCGCCGGCTGCTCAGCGTGTTCTCGGCGCCCCGGGCGGGCGCCGGCACGGCCCGCGGGGGCGACGTGCAGCGCGCACCATCCGGCGGCTGCTGCGGCGGCGCCTGCGGGGCGTGCTGATGCCCACCGAGCTGGAGCTGGTGGCCGCCGAGGCGGCCACGTGTACCCGCTGCCGCCTGCATCAGGGCCGCACCCAGGTGGTGTTCGGCGACGGCGACCCTCACGCCGACCTGATGTTCGTGGGCGAGGCGCCCGGCTTCCACGAGGACAAGCAGGGCAAGCCCTTCGTCGGTCCGTCCGGCCAGCTCCTCAACCGCCTGCTCGCCGGCATCGGCCTGCGCCGCGAGGACGTCTACACCTGCAATGTGGTCAAGAGTCGCCCGCCGGGCAACCGAGACCCGCAGCCCGACGAGATCGCGGCCTGCCGGGGCTGGCTCGACGCCCAGGTCCGCCTGGTCGACCCCAAGGTGGTCGTCACGCTGGGCAACTTCGCGGCCAAGACCCTGCTCGAGACCACCACCGGGATCACCCGCCTGCGCGGCCGAACCTACCCCTTCCAGGGCCGCGTGCTGCTGCCCACCTTCCACCCGGCCGCCGCCCTCCACGCCACCTCGAGCCGCGTCGGCCCGAGCCCGCTCCAGGGCATGGAGGAGGACTTCGAGGTCCTGGCCAAGCTGCTCGCCGAGAGCCAATCGGCCCCGACCGCGCCCACCCCCTCGGGCGTCCCCGCCAGCGCCGGGCCGATGACCCCGTCCGCCAGCCGCGTCCCCGGACTCGCGGCCCAGGCGGACCAGGGTGGCCGTGCCGTGCCGGGCCCGGCCCCGGAGGCCGGCTCGTCCGAGGCCGCCAGCCCTGACCCATCCGACGCCAAGCAGCTCGGGCTGTTCTGACACCATGGGCGAGCACGAGCTGCGGCTCCAGGCGGCCGACGAGGCGACCACCAAGGCGGCCGGGGCGGCCCTGGCCACGGTCCTTGGACCAGGCGACGTGGTCGGGCTGACCGGGGACCTCGGCGCGGGCAAGACCCGGCTCGTGCAGGGGGCGGCGGCCGCCCTCGGGGTGGGCGAGCCGGTCGTCTCGCCCACCTTCATGCTGGTACGGGAGTACGACGGCGACGTGCCCGTCCAGCACGTCGACGCCTACCGGCTGAGCGGTGCGCCCGAGCTCGAGGACCTCGGCCTCGAGGACGTGTTCGACCCGGACACGGTCGTCTTCGTCGAGTGGGCCGACCGCGTGCTGGCCGTCATGCCCGAGAGCTGGCTCGAGCTCGCCCTCCACACCAGGTTCGACGAGGTGCGTGAGATCCGGGTGCGGGCACACGGGCCGGACTGGTCACAGCGGACCGGGGAGCTGGAGGCCGCCCTGCGGCCGTTCGCGGCCAGCGCCCCCGGCAGCCGCTGACGCTCACCCGGCCCCGCCCGGCCGGGTCGCGTGACCCCGGTCAGACGCTGCCGGGGCCGTCCGGGCGCTGGTCGCCGCGCTCGGGATCACCGTCGGCGAGGATCCGGTACAGTGCCCGGCGGGCATCGGCCAGGACCTTGCCTGCCTCGGCGACCTGGCTGGCGGTCCCCGCGTGGGCCACCTGCGTGACGGCGGCGCCCACCTGCGCGGCGAGGTCGCCGAGCTCCAGCACCTCGTCGCTCACGCTCTCGGTCACCGTGTCCCAGACCGCGTCGAGCTCCTCCTGGTGCTCCTGCACGTATGCGCGCCCGGCGTCGGTGAGATGGACCGTGCGGCGCCCGTGCTGCTTCTCGACCCGCACGAGGCCCTCGTCCTCGAGCTGCTGGACCGCCGGGTAGACCGAGCCCGGGCTTGGCCGCCACACTCCCCCGCTCCGCTCGGTGATCTCCTGGATGATCTGGTAGCCGTGGAGCGGCCGCTCAGCCAGCACGGCCAGCGTGGCGGCGCGGACGTCGCCACGCCGCACCTTCGGACCGCGCCCGAACATCGGCCCTGGGAAGCCGCCAAACGGCGGCCCGCCGAACAGGAACCCGCCCCGCGGGCCGTGCCCGAAGGACCCCGGCCCCCGGCGCCCGGCGGCCATCGCCGCCCATGCGGCCCGGCCCGGTCCGAAACCGCCCCAAGGCCCTCGCATCGCACCTGTCGCATGCATCGCCCTGCTCCCTTCTTCTGACGATCGTCTCGACGAACTCGTATGTTCACGATATATCGGCAAAGATCAGCATGCAAGATCGAGGCGACCACGTGAGCCGGTACTCCGCAGGCGACACCACCCTCACCCTGACCCGGCTCGGCTGCCAGGCCTGCGGCACCGAGCAACGGTTGCTCCGTGACCGTCAGTCCCGCCACCTGCTGACCAGGTCGGACCGCCCGGTCAGGCCACCTCGCAGCGGACCGCCTGGTCAGGCCACCTCGCAGCGGTTCCGGCCGGCCCGCTTGGCCCGCCTGAGGGCGGCTACCGCGCGACCGAGCAGGTCGCTCCAGGAGTCGGGCTCGCGGTGCTCGGCCACCCCGAACGAGGCCGAGAGCTGCGGCCCGGACGTGGCGCCGAGCGCGAGGCCGAGGGCAGCGGCCCGCTCCCGGACCCGCTCGGCCACATACCAAGCCTCGTCGAGCCGGGTGCCCGGCAGGATCAGCAGGAACGCCTCGCCCTCGTAGCGGCCGATCACGTCCTCGCCCCGGCACGACTCGTGCAGCAGGCCCGCGAACGCCTGCAGCATGTGGTCGCCGACCGCGTAGCCCCACTCCTCGTTGACCGCGGTGAACTCGTCGAGGTCGGCCAGGGCCACCGAGAGCGGGCCGGCGCCCGACCTGGCCGTGTCGCTGGCCGCCCGCAGCCGCTCCTCCACCGCCCGCCGGTTGGCGAGCCCGGTCAGGGAGTCGGTGAGCAGGGCCGAGCGCAGGCGGGCGTCCCCGAGCCGCAGCTCCTCGTGCAGCGTCTTGGTGCGCAGGGCCAGGCCGAGCCGGGTGGTGATGTCGAGCCCGCCGACCAGCGCGCGGGTGACGCGGCTGCGCCCTGGGCTCGAGAGGAACAGCACCGGGATGGCCACGGTGGCCGGGTCGCGCTGCAGGGTGGCGTACACCTCGTAGCCGGAGCGGTCGGGCAGCATCGGGTCGAGCAGGATGATCTCCGGTTCGGCGTCGCGGGCGACCGTGACCGCGCGCTCGGCCGACTCCGCCTCGAGGACCTCGTGGCCCTCCGCGTGCAGCTCGGCGGCGGTGTCGGACCGAGACTGCTCGTGCGCCTGGACGATCAGCACCCGTGCCATCGAAGCTCCCTCTGTGGTGCGCTGGTACCTCCGACGGCTCCGCGAGATCGAGCCCGGCGACATCGATGTCGTTGTCGTGTGGATGGAAGATCGGACGCGCCGGCAGGTCCTTGAGCCGGCGGGCTCAGCAGAGCTGGGAGACGGTGCAGGATTCCGGGGAGGTAGCGGACACGGACCTGGGGGTGACACGGGACAGGGTGCACCGGGATGCAACAATGGGGACCGAGTTGGCGAGCGTCCCGGAGGTCTCGAGTTGTTCGTGCTCGGCATCGACACCGCCACCGCCGTCACGAGCGTCGCCGTCGGCACGGAGACGGGCGCTTGCGCGGCGGTGTCCGTGCGTCATGAGCGCGCCCATGCGGAGCTGCTGTCGCCGTCGGTGCGCTGGGTGCTCGACCGGGCCGACCTCGAGCCGGGGTCGCTGGGTGGGATCGCGGTCGGCATCGGCCCGGGCCTGTTCACGGGCCTGCGGGTCGGGGTGGCGACCGCCAAGGCGCTCGCCCAGGCCTGGCGCCTGCCCATGGTGGCCGTGCCCAGCCTGGACCTGATCGCGTTCGCCCACCGGCACACGGCCCGTACCGTGTGCGCGGTCATCGACGCCAGGAGGGGCGAGCTGTTCGCCGCCCTGTACCGGCACGCGCCCGGGGGCATCCAGCGTCTGAGCAGGTACGCCGTGCTGCGCCCGGACCGGCTGGCCGCCGAGCTGGAAGCCCGGCGCGAGGACATGCTGCTGGTCGGCTCGGGCGTGGCGGCCTACGCCGCCAGCTTCGAGCACCTCGACGAGCGCGTCCACCTCGCGAGCCACGCCGGGTCCGCGCCCTCGGCCGAGGCCCTGATCGAGCTGGCCCTGCCCCGCTTCCACCGTGAGGAGTACACCCTGCCGCTGGACGTGTCCCCCATGTACCTCCGCCGGCCCGACGTCGACCCCGCGGTCGAGCGGCGGCTGGCCCGCTCCCAGGGGGTCGGGGCCCGCCAGGCCCCGACGGCGCCAGGAGCCTGACCTTGGCTTCCCTGTACCCACCGCCGGGCCAGGTCGAGGGCCCCCGCCCGCCGGCCGCCATCGAGCTGACCGTCATGCGCCGGCGCCACATCGGTCAGGTGCTCGACATCGAGCGCCGCGTCTACCCGCGCCCGTGGACGATGACCCTGTTCCTTTCTGAGATCGTCCAGCGCTCGACCCGCTACTACATCGTCGCCCGGGCCCACCGCCGGGTGGTGGGCTACGCCGGCCTGATGGTCTTCGGCGACGAGGCGCACGTCACCAACATCGCGGTCGACCCCGACCAGCACCGGCGCAAGATCGCCGCCCGGCTGCTGTTCGCGCTGGTCGCCGAGGCCAGGCGCAGGGGCGCGACCGCCTGCACGCTCGAGGTGCGGGTGGCCAACCACGCCGCCCAGGGCCTGTACCACCAGTTCGGCTTCGCGCCGGTCGGCATCCGCAAGAACTACTACGCCGAGACCGGCGAGGACGCGCTCATCATGTGGGCCGAGGGCCTGCAGACCTCCGCGTACACCGCCCGCCTGGGCGAGCTGGCCCGCCGCATCCCAGAGCCCCGCGAGGTGCGCTGATGCCGACCCCGCGAGGTGCGCCGATGCCAGCCCTGGCAGGTGCGCCGATGCCAGCCCCGCGAGGTGCGCCGATGCCGACTCAGGCAGGTGCGTTGATGCCAGCCCCGGCAGGTGCGTTGATGCCGACTCCGGCGAGGCTCGTCCGGTCGCTGCCGGGTTCCCGTGACGGCCACGCCGAGGCGTCGTCCACCCCGGCCAGGCGCCGGCCGGGCGGACGTCTGGAGGGGAGGCAGTAGCCATGCTGGTCCTCGGGATCGAGACGAGCTGCGACGAGACCGGCGTCGCGCTGGTCGAGGACGGCCGGCGGGTGCGCTCGAACGTGGTCGCCGACCAGCGGACCCTGCACGACCGCTACGGCGGGGTGGTGCCCGAGGTGGCTTCCCGGGCCCATGTCGACCTGCTGCACCCCGCGGTCGAGCAGGCCCTCGCGCTCGGCGGGGCGAGGCTCGAGGACGTCGACGGCTTCGCGGTGACCATCGGGCCCGGCCTGGCCGGCTCGCTGCTGGTGGGGGTGGCCGCGGCCAAGGCGTACGCCCTCGCCCTGGACCGCCCCCTGGTCGGGGTCAACCACCTGATCGCCCACGTCTACGCCAACGTGCTCGAGCACGGCCCGCTGCCGCTGCCCGCTGTGGTGTTCGTGGTCTCCGGCGGTCACACGAGCCTGCTGGTCGCGGAGGCCGACGAGCGGTTCCGGGTCCTCGGCCAGACCATCGACGACGCCGCCGGCGAGGCCTACGACAAGGTGGCCAGGGTGCTCGGGCTGGGGTACCCGGGCGGTCCGATCCTGGACGAGCTGGCCAAGGAGGGCGACCCGGGCGCGGTCCGCTTCCCACGTGCCCTGCTCGACGACGGCACCGACGACTTCTCGCTGTCCGGCCTGAAGACCGCCGTGCTCCGCCACGTGCGCAAGGTCGAGGAGGCCGGCGAGGAGCTGCGCGTGGCCGACGTTGCCGCGTCGTTCCAGGAGGCCGTGGTCGACGTCCAGGTGAGCAAGGTGCTGGGCGCGGCCAAGCGCGAGGGGCTCGACACCGTGCTGCTCGCCGGCGGCGTGGCGGCCAACTCGCGGCTGCGCTGGCGGCTGCTCGAGGCGGCCCGCGACGCGGGGGTCCGAGTCCTGGTGCCCTCCCCGGCGCTGTGCACCGACAACGGCGCCATGGTCGCCTGCGCCGGCACGTTCGCGCTCGAGCGGGGCGAGCGCGCCCCGCTCGACCTGGGCGCCGACCCCAACCTGCCGATCGCTCCCGGGGTGGGGCGTCGGGCCCCCCGCCGCTCGAACCGGCACCGGAAGCCGCGAGCGGCCGCGCCCGGGCCCGGCGAGGCCCGGAGCTGACGTGCCGGCGGGGAGCGCGCGACCAGACCGCGTCCGGATGCCGCTCGTGCCCGCCCTCCCCGGCGTCGCCTGCCCGGCCCACCGACTAGCACTCGACAATGTCGAGTGCTAACATCCGCGGCAGCGTCAGTCACAGCCCGCAGCACAGGCCACACCGCCCGAAGCACGCCCTTCGTGGCTCGTCCAGCCACCGGGCCAGTCGATTGCGCGCCGCCGCGCGGCGGCGCGCCGCAACAGGAGGAACCGATGAGCGTCAACCTGCAGCCGCTCGAGGACCGCATCGTCGTCAAGCCGGGCGAGGGCGAGGAGATGACCGCCTCCGGGCTCGTCATCCCCGACACCGCCAAGGAGAAGCCCCAGGAGGGCGAGGTCATCGCCGTCGGGCCGGGCCGCTTCGAGGACGGCACCCGGGTACCGCTCGACGTGAAGGTCGGCGACACCGTCATCTACTCCAAGTACGGCGGCACCGAGGTCAAGCTCGGCGGCGAGGACTACCTCATCCTCTCCGCCCGCGACGTCCTCGCCATCGTCCTCAAGTAAGGACCCGGAAGGGTACCGGGCCGGCGCCGACCGCTCCGCACCGCGAGCGTCGCCGCCGGCCCGTCCGCGTTCCTCGCCGCCGGGGCCGGGTTCGCGCCCAGGGCTGTCAAGGGAAGGAAAGCAATGGCCAAGGAACTGGTGTTCAGCGCCGACGCCCGCCGCTCGCTCGAGGCCGGCGTCGACAAGCTCGCCAACGTGGTACGGGTCACGCTGGGGCCTCGGGGCCGCAACGTCGTGCTCGACAAGAAGTGGGGCGCCCCCACGATCACCAACGACGGCGTCACCATCGCCAAGGAGATCGAGCTCGAGGACCACCAAGAGAACCTGGGCGCCCAGCTCGCCAAGGAGGTCGCGACCAAGACCAACGACGTGGCCGGTGACGGCACCACCACCGCCACCGTGCTGGCCCAGTCGCTGGTCCACGAGGGCCTGCGCAACGTGGCCGCCGGCGCCAGCCCGATGGCGCTGAAGCGCGGCATCGAGAAGGCCGTCGAGGCCGTCGCCGAGAACCTCCGCAACCAGGCGCGCGAGATCGAGACCAAGGAAGAGGTCGCGTCGGTGGCGACCATCTCGGCCCAGGACCCCGAGATCGGCCAGGTCATCGCCGAGGCCATGGACAAGGTGGGCAAGGACGGGGTCATCACCGTCGACGAGTCGCAGACCTTCGGCATCGAGCTCGAGTTCACCGAGGGCATGCAGTTCGACAAGGGCTACATCTCGCCCTACTTCGTGACCGACCAGGACCGCATGGAAGCGGTCTTCGAGGACCCCTACATCCTGATCGCCAACCAGAAGATCTCGTCGGCCCAGAGCCTGCTGCCGCTGCTCGAGAAGGTGATCCAGTCGGGCCGCCCGCTGGTGGTCATCGCCGAGGACGTCGACGGCGAGGCCCTGGCCACCCTGGTGGTCAACAAGATCCGCGGCACGTTCAAGAGCGTCGCGGTCAAGGCCCCCGGGTTCGGTGACCGGCGCAAGGCCATGCTGGGCGACATCGCGGTCCTCA
>DASYUT010000154.1 GCA_036000965.1 Actinomycetes bacterium | reverse complement strand
GTCCAGGACCAGCAGCTCCGGTCGGTGCATCCGCTGGTACCCCTGGTAGTACCCCAGGATCGAGCTGCCACGCAGCCCGGACGGCAAGCCGGGTGGGCGGCAGCCGCGTTGTGGCTGGTCGTGGCGGGGCCAAACCGTCTTGGCCGCCGTGGACCACGCCGAGCGGCGCGCCGAGGCCGGCAGAGCCGGCCGACCAGCCCATTTGTCGAGGCGGCGTGCCGCTCCCCGTGTCACCATCGGGGCATGGACGGCACGAGGATCGACCGCTGGCTGTGGGCGGTGCGGCTGGTGAAGACACGTACCCTTGCCGCGCAGGCCTGCCGGGCCGGGCACGTGCAGATCAACGGGGCTCGGGCCAAGCCAGCCGCGCCGGTCAAGGTCGGCGACACGGTCCGGGCTCGGCTCGGGGGCCGCGAGCGGGTCGTCGAGGTGGCCCGGCTGCCCGGCACCCGCGTCGGCGCCGAACTGGCCGCTGCGTGCCTGATCGACCGCAGCCCTCCGCCGCCGACCCGCGACCCCCTCGCGGGACTCGGCCGCCGCGACCCGGGTACGGGCCGCCCCACCAAGCGTGACCGTCGCCAGCTCGACCAGGCCCGCGGCCGCCGCGCCTGACCCTCGGCCCTCGGGTCGCGGCGGATGGTCCGGGGAGGCAACGACGCCGAGGTGCCGGGCTGACCTCGTAAGGCCTCAGCGTACCGAGCTGCCGTCCGACTCTGCAGCCACGCCGTGCCCGCGCACCAGGCTGGGCGACGCCTCGACGTCGGCGCCCACCGCCGCCCGCATGGGCGGGTCAGCGGTAGCGGAAACGGTGGGCGGTCGCCAGGAAGCGGCGCTCGTCGGTCTCCAACAGCAGCTTGTTGGCCAGCATCTCGTCGGCGACCGGCACCGGGGACACCGCCTCGATGCAGAAGCCGGCCCCTCGCACGTCCCGCCGAACGACTCCCCCTCCGCAGACGCGGTAGCGGTGGCCGGCGGCGGTGGTGACCTCAAACCAGCCACGCGCGCGGTACTGTGCGCGCTGGTCCGGCGACAGCCAGGCCAGCAGCAGCGCCTCGGCCCGCAGCCTGGCCTGGCGCCGGCGCGCCAGCGCGTCCCTGCCCCGGCGCACCGGCCCGATCAGCAAGCGCGCGAGCATGACGGCTGCGGCCACCCCCACCGCCCACCAAACCGCTGCGGTCATGGCGGACCTGTTAGCCGCCAGCCATGCGCGGGGCGACGACCAGCTCGGTGTGCTCCTCTGGGTTCCAGGTGTCGAGGGTGACCTGTTCGCCCCTGCCGTCCCCGGTCTGCCGGTAGACAAGCCGGCCGGCCGTCTGCGCCTCCCGGAAGACCGCTTCGATCTCCCGGATGGTCGCGGGGTCGACGGTGTCCCAGGTGCGGATGGTGTCGCCGTGGGCGTCGGCGATATGGATGCTGCCGGTCATGAGCCGCGCCTCCTCAAACGGTGCTCACGGGCCATTCTGCGAGAACTGCCGGCCTGATGGAACAGCTGACGTTCCTTCCACCCGGAGCTCCGCCGCCGGATGGTCTTCGTCGCCAGGCACGGCCGGCCGGCCGCCGCGCGGGCCAGTCCCAAGCTGTCAGGGCGGGCTCGCCGGGTCCTTCCGGCCGGCTCCGTACTGCTCGAGCTCACGCCATGCCCTGACCGGGCGCTCCTGCCGGGACAGGCCGCTGGGGATGGGATGTCCTGGCGGAGCGGAACCATCACGACGCTGGCTGCCGGCGGCCTGCCACGGCCTGCTGCGCCGCCCGGCGCCGACCGACTGGATCCTCGCTGCCGCGCTCCGGCCGCCGGACCAGCGGCACGGTCATAACCCCCACACCCGCGAACAGCTCCTCGGTCCGCATCTTGACCGACTCGGTCTGGGCGCCGGCCGCGAACGCCACGGTGTCGTGCCCCAGCACCTCCGGGTCGACGTACACCGCCGCGCCGACCAGCCCCCCCAGCGGCGGCAGCGCACCCAGCTCGTAGCCGCCGAAGTCACCCTCGAGCTCGTCCTCGGTGGCCAGCCGGGCCCGGTTGTCACCCAAGGCCTCGCCGACCAGGTGCAGGTCCAGGCGACGCGAGGCCGGGATGACCATCAGCGCGTAGCCGGACCCCGTGCGTACCGCCAGCGTCTTCAGCACCTCGCCGGCATCGATGCCGAGCGCCCGCGCCTCGTCGATGGACGTGTAGGCCTGCCGGTGGGGTAGCACCTCAAAGACGCTGCCACGCTGCTCGAGGTGCTCGGTCACCACCGACATCGCAGCCACCTCCCAGGCCGCCAGGGCCCGCGGCGGCCAGGTGGTCGCCAGTCCCTGCGGGGCCCACGCGGGCTGTCCCGCTCACCCTACACGGCGCCGACCATACTGCCGAGGGCCGGTCCGGGCCGCGGACCGGCCTGCCGGCACGCTTGCTGCGCGCCGCTGCGTCGTGGCGGGTGACCTGGGTGATCGACCGTCCATCCGGTGCTGCGGGAAACCATCCCAGGCTGGTCAGTCGCGGCGGCGCAGCGGATGCTCCGCCGGCACCTCCACGATGCAGCTGCGCACCCCGTCCGGGTCGGCGACCCAGGGTGATGTGGTCCTCGTCGAGCGTGTCGTGCTGTCCCGGGTCGCCTGCGCGGCTCGGCGAGGAGCCGGGTGAACGCCTGGCGGATGCCGTCCTTGCCGCGTCGCACGCCTGCCGGGGTGATGAAGCTGGCGTCGTGGCTGTAGCCGGCGACGATCCCCTGCTGGTCCTCGGCCGCGGGCGCATCGGCGTGGTGGCCGAACCTCCTGCGGGCTTCCTGGAGCTGGGTATCTCCCACGCCGAGGTGAACGTAGGCCGGACCGAGATCCAGCAGTTCAGCCCGTCGCTGTACCACTACCTGAGCCACCTGCACATCGCCCTGTCCGGCTTCATCGCCGCCTGCGGGCTCGCCGTCGCGGCGCTGGCATGGTTCGGCGTGCGTCGTGGCGAGCTGTGGGCGTGGGTGACGGCCGTGGCCGTTCCTGTCCTCGCCCTGGCGGTCGCGCTGCCAGCCCACTACCCGTACAACCTCGACACCACTGGCCATCTCGGCCTGATCTACGCCGACACGATGGTGTTCGTGGTCGGTGCGGTGCTCGCCCTGGCCGGCCTGCGGGGGCGGCGAGCCACACGCTAGGAACGCGGGTGGGCCGGGGCCATGTCGAGGTCACCGCCCCACGGCACCGCTCATGGGGGAGTCCACCTCCCACACCGACCCACCGGCGCTGCGGCGCCGACCGAAAGGAGTGCACGGATGCGCCTGCCGACGATGCCCAGGCGACCCGCGGCTGCCTCTGCCGCCGCGATCTTGTCTGCGAGCCTGCTCGTGCTGACCCTCGTGGGGGTCGGCGTCGGCCGGGCCGATCATCTGCCGGTCCACGGCACGATCCTCGCCCGCGGCCCGTTCACCGATCCCGTGGACCTGAAGGTCAAGGCAAACGTTGCGGGAAAGCTCGGCGTGGTCCAGGTGCACGACGCTGCGGACACGATCGTCCAGCAGGTCACGGTCCAGCCCGGTGGGTTCACGGGTTGGCACTCGCACCCGGGGCCGGCGTTCGTGGTCGTTGCCGAGGGAACGTTCACCTACTACGACGGTGACGATCCGACGTGCACGCCGTACCCCTACGGCCCGGGTGAGTCGTTCGTCGACCTTGGGCAGGGCCACGTCCACAGCGCGAGGAACGAGGGCAGCAGCGTCGTGCGGGTGTACGTCACGTACTTCGACGTGCCCGCGACCGTGGCAAACCCGTTCATCCCAGCGGAGAACCCCGGGGTCTGCCCGTTCTGACGCAACGGAGAAGGCGCGGGCGTCCGCCATGCCGCCCGCGCTCGCCCTGTTCCATCGGGGCCATTCGGCCGTCCGACTCTCGGCTCGTACGTGACCAGAACCCGAGCACGCCTCGAGCTGTTGGAGGAGTGAGCGTCCATGCCGACACGCATCGGCGAGCTGTTCGAGGCATACTCCTGCAACGTGCTCTGCCCTTGCTGGATCGGCCAGGATCCCGACCTTGGGGAGTGCTTCGCCATCGTCGCCAACCACATCGACAGCGAGCAGGTCACCGGCATCGACGTGTCCGTCGGGCGCATGGCCGCGCGGGTGCTGGCGCGGCCCCGTGCCGGCACGGCCTCCTGCCTGGTGGCATGGCGCGACGGACCGCCGCAGGGCCGCAAGCGGCCGGCCGGCTCTGCGCTGCTGGACGTCCAGGGCGGGGTGCTGGCGGTCGCGCGCACCGTCTGGGGTAACCATCCCCAGGCCGGAGCCGGCGCCGTGACCGTGCGGGTCGGGATCCTCCCGGCGATGCTCGGCCGCGACCCCGGCGAGCTGCTCGCCGAGCCTGGATCCTCCGATGCGGATTTCGTGGCGTCGGGGTCGGGTGGTGAGGGTTGCTGTGAACGGGTTGGGCGGCTGGCAGCGGGTTGGCTGTGCCTCCTATGGTCCCGGGTCACAGCACTCGGAGGTTGGGTAGGGTTTGCGCTCGGTAGGCTGCGGAAGGCCGGCATCTGGCCCATTGGGAGGCGGGACGATGGTGGGTCTTACGTTCGTGGGCTGGTGGTGGTCGTCTTCGGTGTGGTCGTGCTTGCGCTCGGGCTGGTGTTGGAGCGCCTAGCCTAAAGGTGCAGGGCTGGCAGGCCGCCCAGGTCGTAGGCTGCGGCGCGCTGTCCTTGGGAGCAGACCAGCCCTCGGACACGCCCTGGGTCAACGGCGCACCGTCCGGGCGCAGACCCCGAACCTTCCGTCGTCGGAGGGTTGGCGGCGTCGAGAACAGGAGGATGCTGGCATGGACCGCGAGGAGTTGATCCGACAAGTGCGCGCGCTGCGCGCACGAGGCTGCACGCCCAAAGCCATCGCCCGTGCCCTGGGCGTGCCACCCGCAACCGTCGCTCCCCTGGTCAGGACCATCGCCGCCCAGGACCACGCAGGCGCCCCGGAACGCGAGCTCATGCGCTGCTGGGTGAGCCCAGGGTGGAGCGACGGGCTCACCATCGAAGGTCACCGGGAGTGGCCCGACGTCGACACCGCCGACGCCGGTACAGCAGGCCTGGTGAGCGTGCTCGTCGCGCGCGAACAGCGCCAGGGCAGGGTCGGCGTCTGCGGCTGGCTGGTCGACGTCTACTGCCTCGGGGTCAAAGACGTCGTCGGCCCGCGCGTCATGGACCAGCGCCGCGTGTCGGAGTTCACCCGCTCCTACTTCGCCGCCTACCAGGCGCGACCGCTCCAAGCGCCCGTGGATCTGGCCCAACACCTGGTGTTTGGCGCCGTCGCGTACGCGCGTGGCCTCGGCTTTGCCCCCGCCCCGGGCTTTGCGGCAACCGCACGGCAGCTCGGGCCGTGGACCGGTCCGAGCGTCATCGGCTTCGGGCGCGACGGCAAGCCCCTCTTCGTCCAGGGCCCCCGCGACAACGCCGCAGCCATCCTCACCACGCTGGAGCGTTCCGTCGGACGGGGCAATTTCCACTTCCTGGTCAGCCCGTAGCCGCGGCGGGCACCTCATCCAACAGCGCGGGCAGAAGACGTTCGGGCCACCCGCACAGGTCCCGAACAGCCACCCACCCAACACCGCGCGCGGTCAGGCGATCACGCCCCGAGCGCAAACCCCGAAACACATCTGGCGATCACGCCCGATGACCTCGTCGTAGCGCTGCTGGGCGTCCTGTCCCTCATCCACCTCGGCAAGGCCGGTGCCAGCCTGCCGATGCTCATGGCCGGTGCCCACCCAACCGCTATGCGCGGGCATCGGTGTCCCACAGCTCGACGCGGTGCGCGCCGGTGAGGGCGCCGATGCGGGCTAGGACCTCGGCGGCGGGCAGGGCATCCAGGCGGCGGCCGTCGCGCAGGCGCAGGGCGACCTGGTCGTCGGCCGCCTCCCTGGAGCCGATGATCGCCTGGTACGGCACCAGCCGGGCAGCGCGGATGCGGGCGCCCAGGGTACCCTGCGCCGGCCCGGCGAACTCCGCACGTAGCCCCTGGTCGATACCCCGTCGCACGAGTGCGGCGGCCTGCGGCAGCTCGGTGTCGGAGACCGGGAGCACCACCAGCTGAGTGGGGGCGAGCCAGGCGGGGAAGGCGCCACCGTGCCGCTCGATGAGGTGGGCGACGACCCGCTCCACGCTGCCGATGATGCTGCGGTGGACCATGACCGGCCGGTGGCTGACGCCGTCCGGGCCGATGTAGCGCAGATCGAACTGTTCGGGCTGGTGGAAGTCGACCTGGATGGTAGACAAGGTGGCCTCGCGGCCGGCACTGTCGGCGACCTGCACGTCGATCTTCGGACCGTAGAACGCTGCTTCCCCCTCGGCGGCCTCGTAGGCCACGCCCGAGCGGTCGAGGACCTCGGTCAGCAGGGCGACGGCCCGCTGCCACATGCCGGGGTCGGCGACGTACTTCCCGTCCGGTCCCGGCAGGGAGAGCCGGCAGCGGGCCGGGCCGATGCCGAGCGCGCCGTACGCCTGGCGGATCAAGTCCAGGGCTGCACGCGACTCGTCGGCAGCCTGGTCCAAAGTGCAGAAAATGTGCGCGTCGTTCAGCTGGATCGCCCGGACCCGGGTCAGCCCACCGAGTACCCCTGACAGCTCGGAGCGGTACATGCCTCCCAGCTCGGCCATCCGCAGGGGCAGTTCCCGGTAGCTGTGCGCGCGGGAACGGTAGATCAGCGCGTGGTGCGGGCACAGGCTCGGCCGCAGCACCACCTGCTCCCCGCCGAGGTCCATCGGGGGGAACATGTCCTGGCTGTAGTGGGACCAGTGCCCGGAGAGCTCGTACAGCTCCCGCTTGCCCAGCACGGGCGAGTACACGTGCTGGTAGCCCGCCCGGCGCTCGACATCGCGGATGTACTCCTCCAGGGCGTGCCGCACGGCGGCACCGGCGGGCAGCCAGTACGGCAGTCCCGCGCCGATCAACGGGTCGGTGTCGAAAAGGTCCAGCTCGCGGCCGAGCTTGCGGTGATCGTGCATCGTGGTCTCCTCGCAGACGGTAAGGCGAGTGACCACACGGCGAAGCCCCGGGGCACTCGCCCCGGGGCTTCGGACAAAGACAGCTGTCAGCGCGCCGGGACACTCTCCGGCGTCGTCGTCATACCAGCGCGCTTCATGCCGGCAACAGTAGCAAACGCACCGCTGTCCACGCGATCGGTCTTCGGCCGGAGAACGCAGGAGCTTCGGCCGGAGAACGCAGGGGTCGCAGGCCGCTGCGCAGCTTGGGCAGGCCGAGCTGGTCTTCCATGCCCTCGTGGTAGCTTCGGTAGAGCTGCCCGGCCTTGCCGAGGAAGTCGCTCTTCAGGCCTGTCGACAGAGGACCGGGGCCTGACACCGATCGCCGGAACACAACCACACCATCTCCAACCCCACCCAGGATGGCACCGGCGACAGCACTGTTGCATCTGAGCGGGGCGCGTCGCCGGCAGGCAACAAAATGGAGGCACCTCCCGCCCAGAGGGCTGCAAGAAGTGCTCAAAGCGATCAATCCCGAGTGTCGAAGGCAGCGTTCAGGGCTCCGGTGGAGGCCGGCGACGCGCTCCGCCCTAGATGCAACAGTGCCGCCCCAAGTGCGTGCGAGAGGATCGGCATGACAGGGTCTTGATCATCATGATGTATCATTAGGCGCATGCGAACGACAATCACCTTGGAAGACGACGTTGCCGCGGCCCTTGAGCAGCTCCGCCGGGACCGCTCCATCGGCCTGAGCCAGGCCATCAACGAACTCATCCGGGCCGGCCTGACCGCCAAGCGGCCCCACGCGCCGTTCCAGCAGTCCTCCCAGCCCATCGGCCTGCGCATCGACGTCGCCAACGTCGCCGAGGCGCTGGAGCTGCTCGAGGGGCCTTCGGCGCGCTGATGCTGGTCGACGCCAACCTGCTGCTGTTCGCCGCCGACCAGGCCAGCCCCTTCCACGAAGCTGCCGCCGCGTGGCTGACTGAGGTGCTCAACGGCCCCCGCCGGGTCGCGCTGCCCTGGCCGGTGCTGGGCGCGTTCGTTCGGATCGGCACCCATCCCCGCGCCGCCGAGCATCCCCTGTCTCCGCAGGCCGCCTGGCGTCACATCGAGGGCTGGCTTGCGTGCGACCCGGTGTGGATCCCCAACCCCACCCAGCGGCACGCCGAGATCCTCGGCGGCCTGATCGTCGCCTACCAGCTGCGCGGCAACCTGGTCAGCGACGCGCACCTGGCCGCACTGGCCGTGGAGCACGGCCTTGAGGTGTGCTCAGCCGACACCGACTTCGCCCGCTTCCGCGAGATCCGCTGGAGCAACCCACTCGCGCGCTCTCGACCCTGAGCGCCGCTCCCACGCTGCTGGCAGCAGCTCCTCCAGGACCACGCGGTACGTCGGCGCATGGTCGGTCACAACCTCGCACGGTGTCACTTTCGTCGTACCGATCGCCCGCTCGAAGAACCGGCGGGCCTGAAGGGGTGCGCAAACTCGGACGTGATCTGTGACCTGCTGGTTCGTGTCGGACGGCAGCTCGGTACGCTGAGGCCTTACGAGGTCAGCTCGGCTGTAGGGTGCGTAAACTCGGGTGTGGCCCTGTGACCTGGTGGTTCGCGCCGGACCGCAGCTCGGTACCCTGAGGGCAGAATCGATCTCGATTCTGCCACCGCCCACTCTCGAGGTGTAGGTTGGCTCGGCTGGGTCGGAGTCAACCAGGACGGACCGCTGTCGGGATGACCATGTGCGGAGTTCGGCCGTTCGGGCTCCTTGTCACCCTGACGCAGGGGCCGGCTCCTGGGGCCCGTACGCCGACAGCGGTGCTGGCTCGGCGAGGGTGGCGAGGGGCGGTGAGGGACCATGGAGCCCAGGATCGACCAGACACAGTTCGGCTCGGTCACCATCGCCGGAGAGGTCTTCACCCATGACGTGCTCATCCGGCTCGGCGGCAAGGTGGAGAAGCGCAAGAAGCGGCTGTCCAAGGCCGTCTACGGCACCTCGCACACCATCTCGCTGGCCGAGGCCAAGCACGTCTACCAGAAGGGGGTGGCGCGGCTGCTCATCGGCGCGGGGCAGTACGGCACGGTCGCGCTGTCGGAGCAGGCGGCCGCCTACTTTGAGCGCAACCACTGCCAGGTGGAGCTGCTGCCGACGCCTGCGGTGATCCCGGTCTGGAACCAGGCCGAGGGCGCCGTGGTCGGCCTGCTCCATGTGACCTGTTGAGGCGCCCGCTGGAGGCGGCACTGTTGCATCTGGCGATCAGCTGCCTCGACTCCTCCACCAGGTCCCCAAATGCCAGGAACGACCACCATGATCGGCCGCTTTGAGTACTTCTCAAGCCTTCTCGTGGGGAACACGCTCCACTCAGCCACTCGTCGGCGACGCCCTTCGTCCAGATGCAACAGTGCCCGATCAGCAGCCACCGTCCCCACCGGGCGCTGATGGTGCAACCGCCAGATCCGCCCGCTCGGCTCCCTGTCGTCGACGAGGATCACCGAGGCATTGTGCACCGTCGCGACCTACTCGGCGGACTCCTCCACGAGGACCGCCCAGCTGCATGAACGCCTTACGCACCCTTCAAGGTAGGATGCCGGGTGTGCCCAATCCGTTCCCCTCACTGAAGGCCCGGGCCATGCTGCGCCTGCTTCAGGGTGAACTGGGCTATGAGGTGGCCCGCCAGCACGGCTCGCACCACAGATTGGTTGCTGCGGGAAGGCCGGAGCTGACGTTCGCGTTCCATGACAAGCGAAGCCTGACACCGGTCGAGGTGCGCGACATACTGGTGAAACAGGTCGGACTGAGCAGCGACGAAGCGCTGAGGGTGGTTCGCGGTGGACGGTAACATGATCCATCTGATCGTCCGGGATACCGGCGAAGGGTTCTATGCGACCTCGCCGCAGGCGCCCGGGCTCGCCTACGGACGGGCGACACTCGCCGAGCTGCGCACCGACCTCGACGATGTCCTCGCCTTCCACTTCAATCGGCCTGGCCCGTTCCACGTGCTCGAGCACCACGAGCGGCACTATGAGATCGAGGGCGGCGAGCTGGTCACTCGGATCGCCCTTGACGAGCACCGCGACGAGCGGCAAGAGGTCTACGCGCGGCTTGGTCGCGTCCTCACCGTCCCTGGGCAGGCTCGGTCACTGCTGGAAGGCCCGGCCAACCGGGTGGGCGAGGTCGTGTACGTGTGCGCCGTGCCGTCCGACACGATCGGTTGGGTCGCCGCTCAGCTCGATCCACGGGGGGAGGCGGTGACGGTGGCTGTGGCCATCGCCGATCCGTTCGTCTTCACGGTCCCGATCGTGTCTGGTGACGACGCCACCCAAGTGGCTGGGGTGTCGATCGGCGAGCGCGGGTACACGCTGGAAACCACGCTCGGTGAGCTGGTGCGGGACACCCCGATCGTCCAGCCAGTGACGGCGCACCACAACGTCGCTTCCTGAGTCTCGACTCTGGCTGCGCCGTTCGACGCTGTGACCGGATCAGGGAGCTGGCTCTGGCTGCTTGGGTGGGGTGGTCGGGGAGTTGCACCTTAGGGGCTTGGGGATCTCCGATCGACAAAAGGGTTGTCGATGCCGTCCTGTGTGCGGTGCGAGGCGGAAGTGCTCGGTCACTGGGCGCTACGCGGCGATGCCGCAGTCTTGGAGGAGGGCCTGCATCTCGAGACGGAGGGCTTCGTCGTGCTGGTCGATGGGGGCACTGCTGCATCTGGGCGAAGAGCGTCGCCGGCGAGTAGCAAAGTGGAGGCACTTCTCGCCAAGATGACTGCGAGAAGTGCTCAGAGCGGTCAATCCCGAACGTCGAAGGTGACGTTCTGAGGCTCTGGTGGAGGATCGCGACGGCGTGATCACCAGATGCAACAGTGCCTGTTCGACCTTCGCTGAGGCGCTCTCGCCACCGGGTCGGGTCTACCAGGCCGTCCACCAACCTAAGGGCTTGCCGCTCGACAACGTTGCCGTTGCGGCGTCCGGGAGCAGGCTTGGGAACCACCGGACCCGTGGTGCTTGGCGCGCCTGCCAGCAGCGCCCGCCCGGCGACCAGTAGGGCCGCGCCGGCAGCCCGGCCGCGGTGAGCCGCTCGCCGAGCAGGGCCACGCCGAGAGCGGCCGCGGTGAGCGGCTCGGCCAGCGACACGGTCGCCGCCCGACTGTTGCGGCCGGACAGGACCGCCGCCGACCCCGCCCGGCGGTGGCGTCCTCCGGCGCAGGTCGCCGCTCCGTCCTCTGCCTCCGTGCCGGCCGGCGAGCGGAGTCCGCGATGCCTGCATATCATCGGAAACTGCAACTGCCCTGGTTCCCGCGTACCCGTCGATCGCTGACGTCCGGACCGACGGGCGGGGCTCGACGGGCTCCGGCCCGGATGACAAGGCTTGCGGAGGAAGGCGTGGACCCGGATGCTGGAATCGATCGACGCCCACTTCATCGAGGCTGTCTCGGCGTTCGCACCAGGGCCGGCGAGGGACCCTCGGCTGCCGGTCCGGGAGGGCTCCTCGCTCACCGGGGAGCGCTGCCTCGAGTTGTTCGAGGCGCAGCTCGCCAGCCGCCACCTGGATGTCGCGGCGCGCTGGCTGCGCGGCCAGGGCACGGGCTTCTACACCATCGCCTCCGCGGGTCACGAGGGCAACGCGGCGGTTGCCGCGGCCCTGCGCCCCACCGATCCCGCACTCCTGCACTACCGGTCCGGGGCCTTCTACGTCGTGCGGGGGCGGCAGGTGCCCGGGCAGAAACCTCTGCGCGACGTGCTCCTCGGCGTCGTCGCCGCGGCCGAGGAGCCGATAGCGGGCGGCCGTCACAAGGTCTTCGGCCATCCCGCCCTTGCGGTGATCCCGCAGACATCGACGATCGCGTCACACCTCCCGCGCGCGGTCGGGACGGCGTTCGCGATCGAGCGGGCGAAGCGGATCGGCGTCTCCTGCGCCTGGCCCGCCGACGCCGTGGTCGTCTGCAGCTTCGGCGACGCCTCGGTCAACCACTCCACCGCGGCCGGCGCGATCAACGCCGCCTGCCACTGCGCCTACCAACGGCTGCCGTTGCCCCTGCTGTTTGTCTGCGAGGACAACGGTTTGGGCATCAGCGTGCGGACGCCCGAAGGCTGGGTGCGCAGCGCGTACGGCAACCGCCCGGGTCTTCGCTACCTGGCGGCCGATGGTTGCGGCCTGGCGGACGCCTACGACGCCGCGGTGCAGGCGGTCGCGTGGGTGCGGGAGCGGCGGGCGCCCGCGTTCCTTCACCTGCGGATGGTGCGGTTTCTGGGGCACGCGGGATCCGACGCGGAGGTGGCCTACCGGACGCCTGCCGAGATCGCCGCCGACCGCGACCGCGATCCCCTCGTGGGCACCGCGCGCCTGCTCGTCCAGGGCGGGGTGGCGACGCCGCGGTTGGTGGTCGAGCGCTACAAGACGACCCGCAGCGAGGTGCTGGCCATCGCCGAGGACGTGGCCGGAGCGCCGCAGCTCCCCACGGCGGAGGCGGTGATCGCGCCGCTTGCACTCCGTCACCCCGACCGGGTCGCCACGGTGGCCGCGCGCTCGGCCGACCCAGCCATGCGTGCCCGGGTGTTCGACGGGCGGCTACCCGAGCGCGAGGGCCCCCTCACGCTGGCGCTCGCGATCGACCTGACCCTCGTCGACCTCCTCGCCGTCCACCCCGAGTTGCTGGTCTTCGGCGAGGACGTCGGCCGCAAGGGCGGCGTGTACGGCGTCACGCGGGGGCTGCAGCGACGGTTCGGAGCTGCGCGGGTCTTCGACACCCTGCTCGACGAGCAGTCGATCCTGGGGCTCGCGCTCGGCGCCGGGCTCTCCGGCCTGCTGCCGATCGCCGAGATCCAGTACCTGGCCTACCTGCACAACGCCGAGGATCAGGTCCGCGGCGAGGCCGCGACCCTGCAGTTCTTCTCCCAGGGCGCCTACCGCAACCCGATGGTTGTGCGCGTCCCCGCCTTCGGCTACCAGAAGGGGTTCGGTGGCCACTTCCACAACGACAACGCGATCGGGGTGCTGCGCGACGTGCCCGGGTTGGTGATCGCGTCCCCGGCGCGGCCTGACGATGCCGCTGCCATGCTGCGCACCTGCGTCGCGGCGGCGAAGGTCGACGGCGCCGTCTGCCTGTTTCTCGAGCCGATCGCGCTCTACCATACCCGCGACCTACACGCCGAGGGCGACGGCGGCTGGCTGGCGCCCTATCCGGAGCCAAGTGGCTGGAGCGCGACGCACGCGCCGCTCGGCCGCGGGCGAACCCACGGGGACGGGCACGACCTGACGCTGGTGACCTTCGGCAACGGCCTGTACATGAGCCTCCGTGTGGCGCGGCGGCTCTCGGGCCTCGGCATCGGCTGCCGCGTACTCGATCTGCGATGGATTGCCCCGCTGCCTATCGACGACCTGCTCCGCGAGGCGGAGGCCACCGGGCGGGTGCTGGTGGTCGACGAGACCCGCCGGACCGGTGGCGTGGCCGAGGGCGTCCTCGCCGCCCTGGTCGATGCTGGCTTCCGGGGGGCGATGGCGCGGATTACCAGCGAGGACAGCTTCATCCCGCTCGGTGATGCCGCGCGGCAGGTGCTTCTCTCGGAGGCGACCATCGAGAAGGCGGCCACGGAGCTGGCCAGGCGGGCCGATGGCGCGGAGCGGAGCTGACGCCGTGACGCCACCGAGCCGGAGTCAAGCTGGGCCGCCCTGGCCGCCACCTGGACCGTTCGGAGCCCGCTGGGCGGCCGTTGGCTGCGAGAGGCCAACGCGATACAGGCTGACGGCGGCGAGCGCATGGTCCGACCGGCGACTCTCCAGCCTGCTTGGCGAGCACCTCTCCGCGCAGGCGAACAGGCTCGGCCGGGGGCGAGTCGAGCGCCGTGTCGAAGTCCGACAGCGCCAGATCAGGCCGGGCGTCTCACTGTCCGGCTGTGGTAGGTTGCCGGAACCCTGGGGTACCCGCCGGGTGATGACCGGCCGTGCAGGGGAGGCCGCGCCTGTGTCGACCGCGCGCTATCCCGAGCACCGCCGTGTTCCCGCCGTCGTCACCGGCCGGCAGCTCACCAACCCCTCGGCAGGCTGGTCATGTCGATGAACCCAGCCGACCTCGATGTCGTCGTCGCGGAGGTCGTGCTGGCCCGGCCCGCCGTCCTCAACTTCCGGTCGGCCTGGTGACCGCGGGCAGCGGGGATGATCGCCGGCCGCTGCTGCTCGGCGCCGACGACGTCGCCAGGGTCTTCGACCTCGACACCGGCCTCGCGTCGCAGCGCGAGGCCTTCAACCGGCTCGGCCGCGGCGAGGTCGACCAGCCGGCCCGCCTGATGCTGCCGGTCCCGCGGGACGGCTCGCTGGCCTTCTGCTACGCGGCCCGCATCGCCCCCGGCAGCGGCGCGGTGAGCAAGTTCGGCAGCGTGAACCCCGGCAACGCCGCGGCCGGCCTGCCGACCGTCAGCGCGACCGTCCTGGTCCTGGATCCCGAGGACGGCCGCCTGGTCGCGATCATCGAGGGCACCACGCTGACGGCGCTGCGGACCTCGGCGGCGAGCGCCCTGGCCGCCTCGCTGCTGGCCAGACCCGGCGCCGCGACTGCGGCCGTGCTCGGCCCCGGCGTGCAGGGACGCGGCCACGTCCGCGCGTTCGCCCACACCCTCCCTCTCGAGGAGATCCGGCTCTGGGGTCGCGACCCGCAGGCCGCCGAGCGGGCCGCCGCGCTGGACCGGGAGGTGCGCCCGCGCGTGCTGGCTGCGGCCACGGTCGCCGAGGCGGTCGCCGGCGCGGACGTGGTCGCCACCTGCATGGGCAGCCACACGCCGCTGGTCGAGGCCGAGCAACTCGCGCCCGGTGCGACCGTCATCAGCATCGGCTTGATCGCCCCGGACCGCAGTGAAGTCGGCCTCAGCGTGGTCACCACGGCCGGGACCGTAGCGGTCGACTACCCACCGGCGGCGCTCGAGCACGCCGGCCCGGTCATCCAGGCGCTGGCCGCGGGCCGGCTCCGCGGGGCCGACCTGGTCGAGGGGCACGGTCCGGCCGTCGACCTCGGCGGTGACGCACACCCCGAGCACCTTGTCGAAGGCGCCCTTGGTGACCAGCAGCGGGGCGCCGTCGCCGCCCGCCAGCACGCTGAGCCGCTTGCGCTGGAAGTCGTAGGGGATCTCGCCGAGCCGGGCGCTGGCGTCGACCGGTGCCACGCTGGCGAGGATCGCCTGGTCCAGGGGGTTGGGGAAGCCGCGCTGCAGGCCCGCGTTGAGCCTGGCCAGCCGCAGCACCTCCTGACTGGGACGGCCGGCCGGGTCGAGCGCGCTGTCCAGGCGGACCGCGCCTCGACCGATGCGGCCTGGGTCGGCCGTGATGCCGTGGCGCGGTGGATGCCCGTCTCGGCGCCGCCGACCGGGTCCTAACAATGTGCGCGCGAGTGCCGCATCCCGAGGCTTGGGCGATGGGTAGAGCAGCGCGCCATGGCTGAACCCCCTGGAAGCACCCGTCCGCGAGCGGGTGCCGTCGGGTGGGATGGGTTGCTGGCCACCAAGCTGCACCTGCCACGCGCCCAGCCGGGGTTCGTGGCCCGCCCGCGCCTGCTGGACCGGCTGGAGGAGGCGCTGGCGGGGCGGCTGGTGCTGGTCTGCGCGCCGGCCGGGTGCGGCAAGACCGCCCTGCTGGGCGACTGGGCCAGGCAGCGCCTGAGGTTCCCCCGCTTTCCCGGAGGCTTTCGAACCTGGTCCACTTGGACCAAGGAGGGAGCCTTCGATGGCAGCACCCCGCAAGTACCCACCCGAGCTGAAGGAGCGAGCGCTGCGGCGGTGGCGCTCGTCGACGCCCCGGCGGCCGATCGCCCACGTCGCCCGCGAGCTGGGGGTCAACCCGGAGACGCTGCGGACCTGGATCCGCCAGGCCCAGGCCGACCGCGGCGAGCGCGGTGACCAGCCCACCACCGCCGAGGTCCAGGAGCTGCGCCGGGAGAACCTCGAGCTGCGCCGCACAGGCGAGATCCTCAAGGCGGCGAGTGCCTGGTTCGCCCAGGAGCCAGGCCCGACCCGGCGACGGTCATGACGTTCGTCAGCGAGCATCGTGACCGGTTCGGGGTCGAGCCCATCCTCCGGGTGCTTCAGATCCCCACCTCGACCTCCTACGACTGGGCGGCGCAGCAGCGCCATCCCTGCCAGCGCCGACGCCAGGACACCTGGCTGACCGAGCGGATCCGGGCCGTCCACACCCCGTTCGGGCGGGACCTACGGCGCGCCCAGGGTGCACGCCCAGCTGCGCCGCGACGGGGTCCGCACCGCACGCAAGCGGGCGGGGGCGGCTGCTGGCCGCCCACGGCCTGCAGGGCGCGTTCGTGCGCAAGCGGTGGCGCTGCTCGACCCGTCAGGACCCCAAGGCGACCCCGGCGCCGGACCTGGCCGGCCGGGACTTCACCGCGCCCGCGCCCAACCGGCTGTGGGTTGCCGACAGCAGCAAGATCCCGACCGGGGAGGGGCCTGGGTGGCTGGCGAGCGTCGGGATGGGTGCTCGCGGCGGATCGTGGGCTGGAAGGCCTCCGACCGGGCCGACACCGACCTGGTCGGTGGCGCGTTGGAGGACGCGGTGTGGGGCCGCGGCCTCGACGGTGCCCAGCCCAGGCTGCTCCACCACTCCGACCGGGGCGCGCAGGACACCGCGATCCGGTTCACCCAACGCCTCGCCGACGCTGGGATCGGGCCCTCGATGGGCAGCGTCGGCGACGCGTTCGATCACGCCCTGGCCGAGCACTGCTTCTCCGTCCTGAAGCTTGCGCTGGTCGACCGCACCAGCTTCCGCACCCGTGAGGAGGCCGAGCTCGAACTGTTCCGCTCCATCGACGGCTGGTAGGACCCCCACCGCATCCAACGGACGCTCGGCTGGCGCAGCCCCGACGAGGACGAGGCCGCCTCCTGGGCCACCCTCGCATCCCAACCCGCATCCTCTACCATCCAAGCCGACCCACCGGGCGCCAGGTAGCCCACCCTCCGGAGAACCGGGGCAACCTCACAGGTTGCTCGTGCATGAGGCGGGTCGAGCTGGCGAAGGTGCCCATCCAAGGTCGGCGTGGAAGCCGACCTGCGGCGACAAAGGAGGTGGCATGCCAATCCCCAGGACAGTGGGCCGGTGGAACAAGGTTGGCCTGAACCGGGTCACCAAGCGCATCGCACCGTGGACGCCCGGCTTCGGTGTCGTCGTGCACCGTGGCCGGCGCTCCGGCCGTCTGTACCGGACGCCGGTGAACGTCTTCCCGACCGAGGACGGCTACCTGTTCGCCCTGACCTACGGTCCAGACACCGACTGGGTCAGGAACGTCGTGGCCGCGGGTGGCTGCGAGCTGCAGACGCGAGGGCGCGTCGTCCACCTGGTCTCACCGCACCTGTTTCACGACGAGCGCCGGCGCGGCATCCGCCCCGTCGAACGACAGATCCTGCGGCTGCTCGGCGTCGCCGACTTCCTGTCCCTCAAGACCGCGCCCGCGGCATCCGCAACGCCCGAGCAGATCTGAGCGCCCGTCGGTCGCCCGCCAGGGCAGTACCGTGCCATCAGGTGAGCCGGGAAGCCTGGCGGCGCCACGATCCGACAGCAACCGCAGCAGATGGGGCCCCGCACCAGCGTCCAGTCCAGACACTCCCCCGGACAGTCTGCACCCACCGCTCGGCATAGGCGTTCGCCCTTGGCGCCCGGATCGGTGTGCGGATGACCTCTGCACCTTCGGTGCGGAATATCTCGTCGAAGGCGCCGGTGAACTTGGCGTCGTGGTCGCGGAGCAGGAACCGGGTCGCCACCTGCCGGTCGTTCAGGTCCATCGTGGCGTTCCTGGCCTGCTGGGTGACCCATGCCGCGTCAGGCCGGGCGGTGACGCCGGCGACCGTAACCTGCCTGGTGCTGAGCTGGATGAAAAACAAGACGTAGAGCGTCTTGAGCCAGATCGTCTCCACTGTGAAGAAGTCGCAGGCCACGATCCCCTCGGCCTGGGCTTTGAGGAACTGCGTCCAGGTCGGCCCGCCGCGCCGCGGTGCCGGGCCCCAGCCCGCCTCGTCGCAGCAGCGACCTGATCGTGGTGGCGCTGACCCGGATGCCGAGCTTGCGCAGCTCCCCGGAGATCCTGACGCAGCCCCAGCGCGGGTTCTCCCTCGCCATGCGCAGCACCAGCGTGACCACCTCGGGGTCGAGCGGTGGCCGGCCGGGCTTGCGCGTGTTGGGGTAGGTCCACTTGTGCCGCACCAGCTCGCGATGCCAGCGCAGGAGCGTCTGCGGCGTGACCAGGAACAACGACGTCCACCGCTGCCGAGGAAGTGTGCGGCTTGCCGCCGCCAGCAGGACCCGGTCGAGTGGGGTGAACTTGGGACGGCCGGCCGTGCGGGGCAACACCCGGAGCTGCTGCTGCAAGACCAGGATCTCCAGGTCCTTGGTCGCCTCGTCAGCGCCTGGGAGGACGAGCACGCGGGTAAGCAGGCGGACGACCAACCAGAGTATGAAGAGCATCGGCGGATGGTACGGAGTCCCTGGTCACGATGCGAATCCGAGTTTTTGCGCCCCACATGTCTCAGCTTGCGTTTTAACCAGGTGGGCGCGCTGGGGTAGCCGCCGATGGGCTTGGCGGTCGTGCTTGTGCTGGTTGTGGCTGGTCAGGTGGTCTTCTTGACTGCTGGGTAGCGGGTTCGTCGGCCGCTGCATGATCCTTTGGGCCGGCCGGGGCCTGCTCGGGAGGGTTTTGCCGGGCTGGCTGGAGTGCCAAGGTCGTGGCGAATGCGGCGAAAGTCGCGCCGAACGCGAGCGGGGGTGAGCCGGCCAGGGTCGCGGGGGCGTTCCCAGGGCAGGCGGCAATCGGCGGCCAGGGGGCGGGCAAGCCGGAGCTGGGTGAGGGCGGCGAGGATGGTCCAGGTCCAGCGGTCGGCCTGCTGGGGGGTGCGGATCGCCGGGGTGGTCCAGCCCAGGGTGTGCTTGCCAAACCGCAGGGTGTGTTCGATGTCGAAGCGGCGGATGTAGGCCCGCCAACACCCGTCCAGGTCGGCGTCGGCTGCCCCGGCGTGCCACAGCCACAGGGTCTTGACCGCCCGGGTGTCCTGCTTGGGCAGGTGCTCGACCTGGACGCGGATGACGGTGCCGACCACGGTCGGCAGCGGCCCGTCGTGGTCGGCCCAGCGGCCGCGTCGTTCCAGCTTGGGGTGGAGCTGCTTCCAGGCCTTGACGGTCACGGTGCCGTACTGGTCGTCCTGGACGGTCAGTTGCTCGTCGGGGTCGCCCCAGGTGGTGGGCTCGCTCAGCGCGAACCGGTCCCCGTGGCGGCGGGGCCGGCCGGTCGTGTCGGGGGTGCGAGGCGGCGGGTCGCGGTAGAAGACCCGGTCGCAGCGGATGCGGACCAGCAGCTGGGCCCGCACCCCTGCCAGGTCCCGGGTCAAGGCGATCGGGTCGTAGCCGCCGTCGCCAACAACCAGCGGCACCTGGGGCGACCCCGCCCAGCCGGCCCACCAGCACCTTGAGCTGCTCGGCGGTGAAGACGCCGGCATCCTCGCGTGGAGGGATGCGTGCGGCGTCTACCGGCGCGGTCCAGGAGTCCTTCGCCCAGCTCAGCTGGGCGATCCAGGCGTAGTTCCAACCCGCCACGATCGGCTGGCCTGCCGAGTGCCTGGACGGGTAGTAGGAGCCCCGCTCCGGGCTGGTCTCGGCGTCACAGCGCGGCCGCGACGAGGTGTCGAAGGCGAAGGCCAGCGGCCAGGATGCTGGTCGGGACGCCACCAGCAACTCCCGCAGCGCCTCGGCGTCGATGTCCCCCCGAGACAGGGCCGCGTACAGGCTGCCATGGCTGCGGCGGAACACCGGGTCCAGGCGCAACGCCGGCACCGACGAGACCGGGCCGGGCCAGCACAACAGCGCATCAGCAAGCTCGAACGCCGCATCCGCCCACCGCGTCAGGCAGCCGTAGAAGCCCTGGCGGAATCCCACCAGAACACCAAGCTCACGATGACTCGTCGGGAACCGGGCTGTCCCCCGCCCGCCTGCATGGTCCACAATGGCGCCCACGGCCACCGCCACCACCTTCGAGATCTTTCGCAGGAACCCGAAGATGATCCCGCGGTGGCCGGCTCACGTCACGGCGACACGCCGCACAACATCAACAGCCCGCGGCCGAGGTTAAAACGCAAGCTAAGGGCTCGCGCAGGAATTACGCAGCCGTTGTGCAGGTTGTGACGCCCGCGATGGTGTAGTTCCACTCACCATGCCAGCCATGCCGGGTGAGCGGCACGGCGCCCAACTCCGCGTCGGTGACCTTGACCCCGGTCGGATAGGACCCGCGGTCAAGCTCAGCGCGGACCTTGAGGCCCGTGCGGGTGGTGGTCGCGCCGATCAGGTCGACGACC
>DASYUT010000153.1 GCA_036000965.1 Actinomycetes bacterium | reverse complement strand
GGTCGATCCGGACGGTGATCGTGTCGCCGCCAGTGGTGATGGTTCCGGAGCTGTCGAGGAAGCGCCGTTGGAGGGTGTCGGGGGTGGCGGTGGCGTAGCCGGCGCCGAGCCGGGTGCGGAATGCGGCGAGCAGGGCCTGGGCCAGGACGCAGAGCATGATGTCGAGATCGACGTTGAGGTTGACGGTGCTGGAGAGGGCGTCGGCGCAGAAGGAGCGGATGATTTCGGCTAGCCGCTGCTCGATGGTCATCCTGCGGGCGTGCTGGCTGATCAGGTTGCGGATGGTGGCCTGGCACTGGTTGGTGATGATCACGGTGGGGGCGTCGCGGCCCAGGCCGGTGACGATGAGTTGGCGGACGGTGCGGGGGTAGCTGGTCAGCGTGACGGCCTTGTCCTGGTGGACCTTGGGCTTGTTGTGCGGTCCTGGCCGGTCCAGGGTGATCGTCTTGAAGTCGGCTGGGCGCAGGCTGTTGATGTGCTGGGTGAGGGCGGGCGAGCGCATCCGCAGGGTGAGGAACTTCACGCCGCGGGCGTCGAGCTCGCCGAGCACGGCCTGGTTGGTGACCTTCTGGTCCATCACCAGCATCTTCGGGTCGTGGCCGCTGACGGCCTTCCAGTGGTCGCAGAACGCGATCACTTCCCGGGCCTGGGTGGCCTTGGACAGGTCGGCGTTGGCGTAGACCAGGTTGTGCGTGCCGGAGTCCTGGGCGAAGAACGTCAGCACCGACCGGGCGCGCTGGGAGCGGGTGGGGACGTAGTGCTTTTCCAGCACGGGGTCTGCTCCCCAGTGCATGACGGCGTGGAAGTCAAGGTCGAAGATCCCCTCGTCGCTGCCGGCGAGCCCGGCAGCGATCAGCTTGGCGTCCAGGGCGGCCAGGAAGCTGCGCTGGTGGTCATGCGTCAGCCGGTAGGAGTAGCTGGTCAGCGCGGACTTCTTCGGCAGGACCGCGAGCCCGGCGAACAGCCCGGCGGCCGGGTCGTCGAGCAGGTCGTCGACGTGGCTGACCCGCCGGGTGCCGGTGAGCTTGAGCGCCAGCAGGCTCAGCAGCCACGACACCGCGGGGATGACGCGGGTGCCGGGGTAGCCTGCCGCCCGCGCCAGGGCGGGCAGGTCCAAGGCGAGCAGGTCCGGGACGGCCAGCAGCAGCCCGGCCAGCCGGGTGTCGGCGCGGCCTGGGAAGGCGGCGAAGTCGATGACCTTGGCCGGGGGCAGGTTGGTGTCCCGGCCCGGTGTGGCCGGGCTGGCGCTGGCCTCCGGCTCGGGGTGGCGCAGCAGCCGGCCGAAGCCCTCCTGGGCCAGGATCTGGCCGACCCCGGTGCGGTTCAGCGGCTTGCCCTCGGCCGCCAGCCGGGCGGAGATCTCATAGACCGACAGGCCCTGCCGGCGCAGCTTGATGACCCGGGCGCGGGCGGCGTCCTTCTTGGGTGCGCTCTTGCGGCCGGGCCTGCGCGGTTCGGCGAACAAGGTGAGCTTGCCGGCACGCCAGTCGCGGACCAGGGAGGCCAGCGCCGAGCGGGAGTAGCCGAACCGGGCGGCGGCCTCGTCCAGGGGTGCGCCCTCGTACAGATAGGCGCGGATCGCCTCGTACCGCCGCTGGTTCACGCTCGCCGGGCTGGCGAACGCCTCCCCGCCCGGACGCGGGGCCGGTGTCGCTGTCATATGCTTGTTCTACCACGTCCACTGTCACAAGCACAGGACGCCGCGCCATGACGCGCCGGAACCGCTGCGGCGACGTTCTTCCTGCTCACAGCTAGTGCTCTCACCGAACTGGCCAGTGCACGCAGCCTCCCAGCCCAGCGGGCACCGTATGGAGTCAGCCGGGAGGTTGATGCCAACAGCAGCTTATCCGGCCTCACCATCACGGAGGCTCCCGCAGGCTGCACGACGAACGCCAAGGTCAAATGGCATCCAAGGCTCTCTGCCAGGCGCAGTCGGCCAGACTGCCAAGGGTCAGGATCGCTGCGCGGAAGTCGGCGCTAATGGGAGACAGCGGTGACCTCGGAGGGCCGAGAACAGCGGGCTGCTGCCCGTCTGCTGGCCGCGCTCGGGTTCTGCAGGCGACCGGCGGATCCGGCCGGTCAGCACTGCCACCAGCAGCAGCGCTCCGCTAGTGACCAGAAGCGCCAACGGGACGGTGGCGCCGCGCCCGAACCATGTCAGCGTCGCGTCGAACAGAAACACGAACAGGCCAACCGCGCCCACGCTGAGCAGCACGGTTCGCCGCGCGGCCGCCCCGGCCCCGACGAGCGCGGCCGCGCTGAGCAGGCCGAGCGCAAGCCCCCAGCTCCGCAGCTCGTCCCCCCGCACGGTCTCCGCACCCAGAAGCATCGCCAGCGCCCCCAGCACCTCGGCGGTGCGCGCGGGGATGAGGAGGCGCCGCGACCCAAGCAGCAGCCAGGCCACGCCCACCGCCCAAACCGCGCCACCGCCCCAGCTCGGGCTGGCCGGCGCGACGCCCTCGACCACCGCGGTCACCGTCGCGAGCAGCGACACCAACACGGCCACCTGCTGCAGGCTGCTCACCCGCAGACGCCAGAACAGCACCCCGGCAGCGTGGCAGCCAGCCCTGCGATGACGTGCTGGAGGCCGTGCGACTGATGCAGCACCTGGTCCGCAACGACCTCGGCGAAGCCGGCGACGGCCGCGACGGCCAGGAACCACAGCACCGCGCCGAGCCGGCGGACCGACGCCGTCCGCTGCCCGTTGGCCCACCAGCCGCCGGCCGCCAGCACGGTCACGGTCACCAGCAGCAGCGTGCTGCGCGCCAACAAGCCCAGGTGCGCCCACGCCTGTCCGGCGGCCAGCAGCCCGGCGGTCACGGCGCACACGGCCCCGACGTAGCCCAAGGCCTCGCCCAGCCGCCGACGCCCCGACCAGGCGTCCGCCGCGCCACCACCGGCGCCACCCTCTTCGGGCCGGCCGGCCGCATCGGCCAGGATCGCCGCCGTCTGCTCGGGGCTGATCAGGCGCTTGGCCTGCCAGCGCTCCAGCTGTTGTCGAAGCTCGTCCAGCGTGCCAGCGCCTCCCAGCTGTGGGGCAACGCCGTCGATCGACGGCGCTCGTCTCAGTCTCGCGGCCGGGCGTGGACGCGCCCAGACGAGCTCGTGCTCATCTACCGGGCGCGGGGCGCCCAAGTTCGCCTGGGTAGTTCCGGCAACCCTTCCGGGCACCGGGCGCAGCGTCCCGTCGGCGTCCGTAGCAGCATCGCTTCGAGGTCGTTGCCTGGCCGGGGAGGTGCCCGTACCACACCGGCCCCTGGCCCACCCCGACCGGCTGGCCGGAGCGCGAGGCCGCGCCGGCCGGCCCACACACCCGCGCGGACGGGGCCTCGGGCGCCTCCACCAATGGCTGGCAGGAGCGCTAGGCGCACCCGCTCCGGCGTCGAGC
Organism: Actinomycetes bacterium; assembly: GCA_036000965.1. Taxonomy (NCBI): domain Bacteria; kingdom Bacillati; phylum Actinomycetota; class Actinomycetes; species Actinomycetes bacterium. The sequence goes on along the minus strand of DASYUT010000153.1, from coordinate 8,337 downwards.
GCTCCCGCCGCAGCGACCTGCACCACGCCCGCTACCGCGGGCTGGCCAAGACCCACCTGCAGCATGTGCTGACCGCACGGGCGCTCAACCTGGTCCGCGTCGACGCCTGGCTCACCGGCACTCCACTTGGCGGCTGTTGGGTCTCTCGTCTTGCAAAGCTCCGCCCAGCACCATCGCCTGCGTAAATTCGTCAGCAGAGTCGGGTCACCTCCAGCGTTCGGCCTGCTCGGCGTCTGACCCAAGCTCCTGCAACCAAGCAGGCACTGCTGCGCCTGGCCCCTCGCCGCGTAGCGTCGTGGTTGTCGTGGAGGTGCGCAGGAGGCGCCACGCCCGTGGGGTGTCGGTGAATGAGTGGTGCGTCGGGCAGATGCGTATGCCGTTGCGTCGCGATGCTGGGTTCCAGCCGCTCGGGCGGTGGGCCAGGGTGCCGAGGACGCAGAACGTCCACACCTGGCCATCGGCCGGGTCCCGGCGCCCACCAGTCGGATGCCAAACGACCCGCAGCCAACGGGTCGGGCCACTGCCGGAGCGGTCCGGCGCGGGTAGGATCAGCCCATAGCTCGGCAAGGATTTCTTACCCTCGCGGCTATGACGGACAAGCCGGGCCCGCGCGAGCGCAAGAGGCAGGCCTCGCGCAGCCACCCTGAGCGCAGCGACCTGCGGATCTGACCGATCACGGAGCCCGGCATATGAGCATGCGACCAACCGGAACAGCGGCGGAAGCCACCGCCGCGCAGCTCGACCCGCGCCGGTGGCTGGCGCTGGGGGTCGTGCTGATCGCGGTGTTCATGCAGCTGATGGACATCAGCATTGTCAACGTGGCGATCCCGTCTATCCAGCGCGACCTGGACGCCAGCTACTCACAGGTGCAGTGGGTGCTGGCCGGCTACCAGCTCGCCTTCGCGGTGGTGCTGATCACCGGCGGGCGGCTCGGCGACATCTACGGCCGCAAGCGGCTGTTCCTGATCGGCGTGAGCGGCTTCACCATCGCCTCGGCACTGTGCGGCTTCGCGCAGAGCCCGGTCATGCTGGTCAGCTCGCGGTTCCTCCAGGGCGCCATGGGCGCGCTGATGTTCCCGCAGGCCCTCTCGGTCACCCAGGTCGAGTTCCCCCAGCGGGAGCGCGGCGTCGCCTTCGGCATCACCGGCGCGGTCATCGGCCTTGCCACCATCTCCGGCCCGCTGCTTGGCGGGCTGCTCATCGCCGGCAACCTGTTCGGCCTGGACTGGCGCCCGATTTTCCTGGTCAACCTGCCGCTGGGCGTGCTCGCGGTGGTCGCCGCGGTGGTGCTGCTGCGCGAGTCCAGGGCCGAGGGCGCGCTGCGCCTGGACCCTGGCGGCGTGGCGATCGTCAGCGTGGCGTTGCTGATGCTGATCTATCCGCTGGTGGAGGGCCGCGACCTTGGCTGGCCGGCCTGGACGTTCCTGCTCATGGCCGCGTCAGTGCCGGTGTTCTGGATGTTCGCGCTGTACGAGCGGCGCAAGACCCGCAGGGACAACTCGCCGCTGGTAGTGCTCAGCCTGTTCGGTGAGCGGGCGTTGGTGAGCGGCCTGCTGCTCAACCTGGTGTTCTTCTCCGGGGTGGCCGCGTTCTTCCTGACCTTCTCGCTGTTTCTGCAGATCGGGCTCGGCTTCACCGCCCTGCACTCCGGGCTCACCACGATCCCGTTCTCGTTCGGCACCGCGATCGGCTCGGCCGTGTCGGTGCGGCTGGCGCCACGGCTGGGCCGCGCGATCCTAAGCCTCGGCTGCCTGCTGCTGGTCGCCGGCATGCTCGCGGTGATGGCGACGGTCAGCCGCTACGGCGAAGTCATCCATTCCTGGCAGCTCCTGCCCGCCCTGGTGGTGTGCGGCCTCGGCCTCGGCCTCACCATCCCGCCGCTGCTCAACGTGATCCTCGCGGGCATCAGCGGCCGCAGCGCCGGCTCGGCCTCCGGCGTGCTCTCGACCACCCAGCAGGTCGGCGGCGCGCTCGGCGTGGCGATCATCGGCGTGATCTTCTTCGGGCTGCTGTCCAGCCAGGCCCAGCCCACGATCGCGGCGGTCGTTCCGCGCCTGCGCGGCCAGCTCCAGGCGGCCCACCTGCCCGCGCGGCCGCCGACCAGGTGATCGGCGGCTTCTCGACCTGCTTCCACGACCGGGCCAGCGCCAAGGATCCCTCGTCCACCCCGCCGAGCTGCCGGCAGGCCACCTCCCAGGGCCAGGCCCAGGGCCAGGACGGCCAGGCGATCGGCCAGGTGCTCCAGTCCGCCGGCGTGGACGCGCGCAAGCGCGACTTCGTCGCCTCCATCAAGCGCACCCTGTGGTACGAGGTGGCCGTCTACGGCCTGAGCTTCCTGGTGGTGTTCCTGCTGCCCAACGTCGGCGGCCACCACCTGCGCCAGGCGGGTGGGGCCGCGGCATAGTCAGCGGTCGCCAAAGGGTCACTGGTGGATGGTCCGCTGGTTGGGCGGTGCTCGGGCTGCTCGAGCTGGAAGGTCGAGTGCTCGATGTCGAGGTGCGCCGCCCAGGCAGTCGCACAGCCGGTCGAGCACCTTGGGCGCGGCGGCGCCGGCCTCGAGCATGACGTGGGCCAAGATCACGTTCATGCCGCTGGTGACGGTCCACACGTGCAGGTCATGGCAGTCGCGGACCGTGGAGCCCTGACGATCTGGCAGCGCACCTCAGCCGGGTCGACGCTCTTTGGGGTCGCCTTGAGCAGCACGTCGACCGCGTCGCGCAGCAGCCGCCAGGTCCGCAGCAGGATCAGCAGGCCCACCACGGCCCACCAGGCCTCGTGGCGGCCCTGCACAGACCGCCTTTGAGCAACACGTTGATATCGGGTCAGGTTCAGCCGGCAGGCCCAGCAGCAGGCCGCCCATCTCCCCCAGACCGCCCGCGCAGCCTCGCCGATGCGGTGGAGCAGCTCCGCAACGACCCCCCTGGCAGGGCACACCCACCGGTCCGGCTACCCGCCCGAGTACCGCATGCTGGCGTTCGACCAGTGGGGGATCGTCGTGGACGTGATCGGCGAGGCGCCGCCAAAGGTCATGGTGCTGGAACTGACCTGGGCCGGGTAACGACGGCTGGCTTGCGACGCGCGTGGTGGCTGCGATCGAGCAGCGGCTCGCGGTCGCGCTGGCGTCGGAGCTCGCTCCGCACGTCTGGCAGGCCGCGTCGGCCCTATGGGACGGGCCAGTACCGAGTTGCCGTGGGACAGGCGAGGGTCTCGCTGTCGGCGCACATCGCAAAGAAGGCAGGCTCGTCGCTTACAGAGCGCGAATTGGTCGCCCAGGTGTTCTCGCCCAATCAGCTCGGCTCGAACCAGGTGCGCCTCCATCTGCCGGGCGACAAGTCCACCAAGACGTGGAAGTCCCGCCAGGAGGGGACTCCACCTCCTGGCGCAGGGCGCCTTTGCTGGGATCAGGAACGTGGCCACGCACAGCGAGAGCGAGTGGTCCGAGCAGGTCGCCCAGGAGCAGGCGAGGGTCCACGAATAGCCCTAAAACTGCGCAACTGCGCCGTAACGATTAATCGGCTACCGACGATTCTCCGGTTCGGCCACCATCGCCGCAAGATCTCGCCAGGTTCGCACGTATCCGGGGTCTGGACCGAGGCGCCGCAAGCAGCAAGTGGGGCGAGAGCATGAGGCGAGCGGCGCCTGGGCGGGGGGTCGGCCCAGGGCCGCTCGTGCCTACGCCCATCACGGGCTTCCTAGGGGAAAGCCGAACGATGACCTTCAGCCGTTACAGCGCCGATCAGGCTGCAAGTGCCGACCTGTCGGGGACCCTGCCGTCCAGGCAGGGCAACGGTGGTGGAAAGACCCCCGTATCGGTCGAGCGGTCGGCCCTGGAGGCAGGCTGCGCGGGATCGCCCCCAACCTCTCAGGCTGGTGCCAGCGACAGCTCAACGACAACCCGACCCTGCTCCCGGCGGTCGCGGACGCGCACCCGGGTCAGCGGGCGACCGAGCAGCTCGCGGACCGACGCCTCCAGCACGCAAGCAAGGTCAGGGGCACGCCGGCCAAACGGCCGGTCCAAGCGGCAGAACAGGGCCTCCGCCGGCTCCTCCCGCCCGCCGGACGGCGACGGCTCGGCGAGGACGACCGTGGCGTGGGTGTCGTCCAGCGCGACCTGCGCCGGCTGCAGCGCCAGGCCGGTGCCTGCCGACCACAGCGTCGCCACCGCATCGGCGAGCCGCTGGAGAGGCTGCTGGCTGTCGAGCTGGCCATCGGCCCGGGTAGGTAGGTCGAGTGTGGCTGCGGTCATCTCGCACCTCCTCGTACCTTCGTTGCTGCTTCGTGCTGGGGCTGTGACCTACCCGTGACCGACAGGCACCACACGCAGCATCGTTACTTGTACCTACCTATTCTGCAAAGCGGCGTAAGCGTGATGATGCTCTGTTCTCGGATGATCGGGTGTGGTCGGAGAAGCGATCAGCCTCTCGTGCCCTCCTTGCCTGACCCGCTCGACGGCTTGCTCGCGTTAGGGAGGGATGGGTCGCGGATAGGCATGGCTGCCGCAGCTGGACAGGCGCTGCCGAAGGGGTGCCGGCGATGCAGCTGACGATTCCCCTTCCCCGGCCCACCTTGCCGGCCTTCGGCGTGCGGCTCGAGCTAGCCTGCGCGAGGCGCCCAGCGAGGTCGTCGAGGAGGTCGTCCTCGCCGTCGACGAGTCCCCCGGTCCGCACGCCATCGGGCCGGTGGCGCACCCGGCCGGCAAGCTCGATGCCGATGAGGGCCACGACAGCAAGGCCGACCGCGCTTACCTGCGCCGCCGCAGGATCGCCGCGGATCGAGTCGTCGAGGCGGCTGGGGGGCGTCGCTGGCGGGTCGAGGGGGCGCTGTCCTGGCTGAGCTGCTCCCGGCGGCTGCAGGTTCCGCTGAGATGCGACTCGGACCGGTTCTTCGCGTTCGTGCTGCTGGCCTGTGCCCTCGTTTGCTTCAAACGGCTCTAGCCGGCCAAGGGAGTGGAACGGCGTCTAACAGCTCGGGCGCGTACCGCAGGCGATCGCCCCGCTCACCCAGCCGCCGCACGACAGAGGTCGTCGTGCTCAGCGAGGGTCGGTCCGGTGTCTGCCCTGGTGGGCTGCAGCAGTCGATTTACGGCGGCAACCACGGCAGCCGGGTCCGTGTGTGTCTCCACCACCTCGATCGGCCCCGCTCCCCCCAGGTTGTGCGGGGGCGCGACGGCCACGAGCACAAGGGGAAGCCGCCCGTAGTCGGGGTGGGCGCGGTAGGCGCGCAGCAGGTGGACGCCGCGGTAGGAGCGGCCGGGTAGGGGCAGAGCCAGTGTGGGGGCGAACACGAGGAGATCGGCGTTGTCGACGAACGGGCACCTGCCATAGCGCAGCAACAAGCACGCGGCGAGCGGGGTTGGCCCGCCACCGCAGCGCACGACCCGGTGACCGGCCGCCTCGAGGAGGCGAGTCACCTCCCGGCTGACGGTAGCCCCGTCCTCTATGACCAGGATGGTGGCCATTGCCGTTCCCTCCTTCAGACAGCCTCGGGCAATGCACCATCCGCCGAGGCGTTCGGCTTGCTTTCAGGAGACGCCAAGTCCCGTGAACGTCCCAGGGTCCCACGACTCGTCGTGCTCGGGCCATGTGGCCGTGGGGTGATCCTCGACGAGCGGGTCGGTGCGCGGGGCACGGCCACCATTCTCGGCGGACGGCCCAGGGAGGCCTGCGGCCGGTCGCTGGGTAGCAGCGTGCGGAACTTGGCCTCCCAGGTCTCGAGGGGTCAGTCCAGCAGCGAGGTAGTGCCGCTGTGGCCCAGCAGCCGCAGGATCGGCGGTGGTCTTGACGGTCACCTCGGCGTGGCCGTTGGGATAGCCGACACGGTCACGGTCGCCGCGGGCGTAGCGCTCCCGACCCAGAAACTCACTGACCTCGGCTTCCAAGGCGGCCTGTAGCAGCAGGCACGCGCCGAACCGGGCGGCATCCTCCAGGGCCTCGTCGAGGTCACGGCCGGTGGCGAACAACTCGTCGATCTGGGCGCGGATACGCTCGACAGCAGATAGTCTTGGGGGCACGGGCGTGGACCTGCTCAGCTTGAGTGGCTAGCTCTGCTGGGAGCCTACGCCCGTCCTACTTTTCCACCGCTACCTGGACGCCACTGCGCCCATGGGCGCCCGGCAGTAGGTCACTGCGGCCCTTGTTCTTCCAGTTCTCCCGCCACTCGTTCCCACACGGCTTTGGCACCCATCCGTGTCCCGGCCCAGGCGCTGTTTGGGAGGCTTTGATTGAGCACCTCGGTGCTGATCCAGCTAGGTGTCTTGCTGGCGTCATCCTCGACATATGACTTCAGCTCGCCGTAGGCCGCGATCTCGCAGGCCCATCTCACGCCTAGCTCGTATCCAGCTGCGACCCCTGCGACATCTGTGGCGTCCTCGGCTGCCTTCATCTGGCGCAGGCGCTCTGCGGCGTTGCGCGCCTCTTTGTCGGTGACCGGCCGCATCTCTGACATGGCTGAACGCCCCCTGGCCGTCAGCGGCAGTTGAGCACTTAGGGAGACTCTACCCTCCTCCATACGCTGCCCGGCGGTCTGCGGAGTTTCAGCGACTGGATTAAGGTGCTCCAAGATGCCGGGGTGAAACTGCCCTCGGTGGCCTCCAAAGTGTTGACTCAGTCTGGCTGGCTGATGATCGAGGCGCTCATCGACGGCCAGCGAGATCCGGCGGAGTTAGCCAACCTGGCCAAAGGCAAGTTGCGGCCGAAGATCCCCGAACTGACCGAGGCGATGGCCGGGCACTTCGGCGCGCACCACGCTGTCGCCGCCCGCCGCATCCTCGACCACGTCGACTTCCTCGACGCCACCATCGCGGCGCTGACCGAACAGATCGACGCGCGCACCGAGCCCTTCCAGGCGGCCAAACAGCTGCTGTCGTCGGTTCCGGGATTCGACCGGCTGGTCATCGACACCGTGATCGCCGAAACCGGCGCTGACATGGGCAGGTTCCCCAGTCCGGGGCACCTGGCGAAGTGGGCCGGCGTCTGCCCCGGCAATCACGAATCGGCGGGCAAGCGCCGCCGAGTTGGGATCACCCCAGGCAACAGCGGCTGCGGCGCGCCCTTATCGAAGCGGCCCGGGCCGCAGCCAGGACGAGGGGTAGCTACTTCGGCGCACAGTACCGCCAGATCGCTAAGCGGCGCGGCCCGAACAAGGCCCGTAGGGTGCGTAAATGCGTTCATGCAGCTCGTCGGTACTCGTGGAGGAGGCCGCCGAGCGGGTCGCGTCGATGGACGCTGCCGCATCGATCCTCGCTTACGAGGACCAGAGGGGCGGGCGGGGCCGGTGGTTGCAGTCCAAGCGCCCGATGTGGCCGATGCCGGTTGTAGTGGTTGACATATACGCTGAGCACTCGCGCGAGGTGTGATCGGCCGAGGACCAGCAGCCAGTCGAGGAACTCGGCGCGGACGGTCCGAATCCAGCGCTCCGCGTAGGCGTTGGACCACGTTGTCGAATGCACCCGATGGACCCGATGGCTATCGACGTGTGCGGGTGACGCACCGGTTTCACCCGCTGTTGGGGCGAGAGTTCGAGTTCGTGGTGCATCGTCGGAACTGGGGAGAGGACCGGGTCTACTGCCACGACGAGGACGGCCAGTTGTTCTCCCTTCCCGCTGCCTGGACCGATGCTGCGCCTGATGATCCGTTCGTGGTGGTCGCGGCGGGCCGCTGCCCGTTCACCGTGGACGGTCTGCTGAGGCTGGCCGAGTTGATTGATGGGCTGCGTACGCTGCCGGACTCTGATCGGGACGTCCAGCGGATTACGCCGTGAACGTCCAGGAGATTACGCCGGTTGCTCTTGGGGTTTCGCGACGTTCCACGTGGCGCGTGCGGGACGTGTGCGGTGTTGTACTGGTACTCCTTGTGGTTATCCGGCATATCGTGGTCGGCGCCGCGTGTCAGCTCGGTATAATCATCCTGACGTCACAACCGCAGGGAGACGGCATGGCCGGCAGGCGGCAGGCAGAAGACCCCAAGCAGGCAGCGCTTGTCCAGGCGCGCTGTTTGCATCCCCGACCCGAGACGGTGACCGATGAGCAGTTCGCCTCCTCGGAATTCTTCGACGCCCGGGACCTGGTGCAGGTCAAGTACGAGATGGTGCGGGCAGTGCGCCAGGACCGTGTTCCCATCACCACTGCGGCGACCGTCTTCGGGTGCTCGCGGCCGTCGTACTACGCCGCGGCGGCCGCACTGGATTCCGGGGGCCTGGCGGCGCTGGTGCCGGCCAAGCCGGGACCACGGGGGGCGCACAAGCTCACCGACGAGGTGTGCGCCTTCTGCGAGCAGCAACTGGCCGCCGACCCCGCCCTGCGCCCAGCCGACCTGGTCGAGCCGATCCAGGCCGGATTCG
>DASYUT010000152.1 GCA_036000965.1 Actinomycetes bacterium | reverse complement strand
CGGCGGGGCGCGGACTCCAGGCCCGTCACCTTGGAGTCCTTGCCGACCTCGACGGTGACCCGCTCCCCGCTCGCGGTGGTGAGGTGGGCCTCGTAGACGCCGTCGGAGTCGGTCTCCACCCGCAGCACGGTCGCGCCCGGGTACTTGGCCAGGGCCGCCGCCCGAACCTTGCTGGCAGTGTCCCCGGTAAGCAGCTTCTCGTCCGGCCGCTGGCTCTTCGACTCGTCAACGGCGCCGCCCCGCGGCGCGGCCCCAGGCGCGGTCGCGGCGTACGGGTCCGCCGCGCTGGTGGTCGTGCTGGCCGCGCCTGCGGTCAGCGTTCCCGCCAGCACACCGCCAACCAAGAGCCCACTGGCGACGAGCGCCGCCGCACCACCCCAGCGCCGCCAGCCGCGACGCTCGCTGGTGTTGTCCATGTCGTGCCTCCTTCGTCGATGGCTCCTGTCGAGCCGGGTAGGACGATGGTGGCGGCGAGACCTGTGCCCGACTTCAAAGCTCCCTGGAAGTTGGCTGGGAATCGAAGCCCGGTGCCATCCTCGCAGTTCAGGGTGGCCAGTCCGCGCCGGGTGGAGTACGGTCCGCGCCGCGGTTGCCGCAACGAGGCCCTGGTCGCTGGCCCGCTTACGGGCAGGGCCGGCCAGACGTAGTAGGCTGCCGGCCATGCAGCTCCGCTGGCCGGACTGGCCGCTTGTCCACCGGGTCCGTCCGGCGCTGCTGGTGCTGCTCGCGGCGGCCCTGCTCGCCGGCAGCGGCGCTGCCGAGCCGTCACCCCCAGGCCGGTCCGGACCGGCTACGACCTTGCCGGCACCACCGCTGACGGTGAGCAGCACCCACGGGCCGCTCCCGATCGCGGTCAGCGTGCTGGGGCGGCGGCGCCTGCTGCCGGCCGGCACGACCCTGGCCGGCTGCGTGGCCCAGCTGGGTCTGCGCCCACCGGCGGGGAGCCTGCTGGCGGTCGACCGGACCGTGCTGCGGCCGGCCGTCTACCCGGGTCGGGTGCTGCTCAACGGCCGCCCCGCCCCGGCCGCCACCCCGCTGGAGCGCGACGACCGGGTCACGCTGCTGGCCGGCCGGGACCGGGTCGAGCCGGTGCGGCGCACCCTGCTGCCGCCGGTAGGGCCGGACCAGCCCCGCAACCCGCAGGGCACGCTGGTCACCGGGCCAGGCCACGAGGTGCTGACAAGCGGCTCGATCTCCGGGCGGCTGGCCGGCGCGGTGTTCGTGCCCAGCGGCCCCCGGCACGTGCCCCGGGCGGTCGCGCTCACCTTCGACGACGGGCCCTGGCCGGACTCGACCGCCAAGGTGCTCGCCATCCTGCGGCAGGCGCACGCACCCGCCACCTTCTTTGTGGTCGGCCGCCAGGTTCTGCGCCACCCGGAACTGGTCCGACAGGAGGTGCGGGCGGGCATGACGGTCGGCACCCACTCGTTCAGCCACCCGCAGGGGTTCGCCGCCCTGCCGCCCGACCGAATGCGCGCCGAGATCGGCCAGGGCGCGGCCACCCTGGCCGGGCTCGGCATGCACCCCAGCCTGTTCCGGCCGCCTGGGGGCGGCTGGTCGCCGACGGTGCTGGCCGCAGCCAGCCGGGAGCGGCTGCGCACGGTGCTGTGGTCGGTCGACCCGGCCGACTGGCAGCCGGGGACCACCGCCGCGCAGATCACCAGCCGGGTGCTCGGCGCCGCCCGGCCGGGTGCGATCGTGCTGCTGCACGACGGCGGCGGGGACCGCTCGGCCACGGTGGCCGCCCTGCCCCAGATCATCACCGGGCTCCGCCAGCGGCGGCTCGCCCTGACCACCCTCACCCCCTGAGCCAGGCCTTAAGCGTCGTCGTCGCTGTTCGTGCACCCAGGCCAGTACTTCACCAGCACGCGGCCGACGCTGGCTCTGGCACACTCACAGCGGATCGGAGCCGACTGCCGCATGAGGAGCGCCCAAAGCAGTGACCGGACACGCTGAGAAGGCCAGACGGTTCATGGCCCTGCACCGTGGCGAGCGTCCCCTGCTCCTGCCCAATCCCTGGGATCGGGGTTCGGCAAGGCTGCTCGCGTCGTTGGGCTTCCAAGCCCTGGCCACCACGAGCAGCGGCTATGCCGCGACCCTTGGCCGGCTCGACGGATCGGTGACCCGCGACGAGGCCGTGGGACACGCTGCGTCGATCGTCCAGGCGACCGATCTGCCGGTCTCCGCCGACCTGGAAAACGGCTTCGGCGACCAGCCGGCCGACGTCGCGGACACGCTGCGGCTCGCCCTCGACGCCGGGCTGGCCGGGTGTTCGGTGGAGGACTTCACCGGGCGGGAGGACGCGCCCATCTACGACGCCGGCCTCGCCGCAGAGCGGGTCGCGGCTGCGGCACAGGTCGCCCATGGTGGGCCTGTGCACCTGGTGCTCACCGCACGGGCCGAGAACTACCTGCACGGTCGGCCGGATCTGTCCGACACGATCGGCCGGCTGCAGGCCTGTCAGGAAGCCGGCGCCGACGTGCTCTACGCTCCGGGCCTGCGCCGCCTGGAAGACATCCGCCAACTCGTTGCTTCGGTGGACCGGCCCGTCAACGTCCTGGCGCGACCCGGGGCTCCAGCGGTGTCGGAGCTCGCGGCCGTCGGGGTCAGCCGGGTCTCGGTCGGCGGCGCGTTCGCCTTCGCTGCCCTGGGGGCTGTGATCGAAGCGGCGCGGGAACTGAGCGCGGAGGGGACCTACACGTTCTGGGAGCGGGCGAGCATCGGCCTGCAAGGCGCGCGCTCGGCCTTCGGAAGGTGACGGTCACCGAACGATGTGGGCGGCGAATGAGCCGGGCAGGCGGCCACGGCGCGATCAAGGGCTGGCCAGACCACCCCGCCGGCCCGAAGAGCGAGGTGCTGACAGCATGAGCATGAGGGCCACTCGCGGCGCACGCGGCCGCGCCGCGACCGACCCGCCCGCCCAGGGCTGGGGCGGCGAACCGGCCACGCACAGCCCGTTCCCGCCGATCGCCGAGTACGCGTTCCTGTCTGACTGCGAGGTCACCGCGCTGGTCGCCCCGGGCGGGAACGTCGAGTGGCTGTGCCTGCCGCGGGTCGACAGCCCGAGCGTGTTCGCCGCCATCCTGGACCGCGCCGCAGGCGGCTTCCGGATCGGCCCGGCCGACGTGGCCGTGCCTGCCGCCCGTCGCTACCTGCCCGGCTCGCTCATGGTCGAGACGACCTGGAAGACCAGGACCGGCTGGCTGATCGTCCGTGACGCGCTGTGCGTATGCCGCTGGTACCACGACCAGCGCCGCTTGACGACCCACCGCCGCGCCCCGGCCGACTACGAGCCAGAGCACGTGCTGCTGCGGACGGTGCGGTGCGTGAACGGCAGCGTGGAGCTCGCGCTGGACTGCGAGCCGGTGTTCGACTACGGGCGCGTCCCGGCGCAGTGGGCCTACGTCGGCGAGGGCTACGGCGAGGCGGTCGCCGTCGCGCCCGGCGGCGAGCTGGAGCTGCGGCTGACGACGAATCTCCGCCTCGGCTTCGAGGGGCGCGGCGCCCGCGCCCGCACCCGACTCACCGAAGGCGACGACGTGTTCGCGGCGCTGTCGTGGTCGGAGCATGCGCCGCCGCGGACCTGGGCGGACGCCGCCGAGCGGATGTGGCAGACCGCCGAGTACTGGCGGCAGTGGATCAACCAGGGCGAGTTCCCCGACCACCCCTGGCAGGGCTACCTGCAACGCAGCGCCCTCACCCTCAAGGGGCTGACCTACGCGCCGACCGGGGCGCTGCTGGCCGCCGCCACCACCTCCCTGCCCGAGACCCCGGGCGGGGAGCGCAACTGGGACTACCGCTACACCTGGATCCGCGACGCCACCTTCGCGCTGTGGGGCCTGTACACCCTTGGCCTTGACCGGGAGGCCAACGACTTCTTCTACTTCGTCGCCGACGCCAGCGCCGGCGACGAGGACCTGCAGATCATGTACGGCGTCGGGGGGGAACGGGAGCTGCCGGAGTCGACCCTGGAGCACCTGTCCGGCTACCAGGGTGCCCGGCCGGTGCGGACCGGCAACGCCGCCTGCCGGCAGCGCCAGAACGACGTCTGGGGGGCGGTGCTGGACTCGGTCTGGCTGCACGCCAAGTCACGCGACCACTTGCCGGAGCACCTGTGGCCGGCCCTCAAGCGGCAGGTGGAGCAGGCCATCGAGCACTGGCACGAGCCCGACCAGGGCATCTGGGAGCTGCGCGGACCGCCGCGGCACTTCACCTCGTCCAAGCTGATGTGCTGGGTCGCCTGCGACCGCGGGGCGCGGCTGGCCCGGCTGCACGACGAGCCCGACAGCGCCGAGCGCTGGCAGAAGGCGGCCGACGAGATCCACGCCGACGTCCTGGCCAAGGGCCTGGACGCGCGTGGGGTGTTCGTCCAGCACTACGACACCACCGCGCTGGACGCCTCGGTCCTGCTGCTGCCGCTGGTCCGCTTCCTGCCGGCCGACGACGAACGCGTCCGCGCCACCGTCCTGGCCGTGGCCGAGGAGCTGAGCATCGACGGGCTGGTGCTGCGCTACCGGACCGACCAGACCGACGACGGGCTCGCGGGCGAGGAGGGCGCCTTCACGATCTGCTCGTTCTGGCTGGTGTCGGCCCTGGTCGAGGTCGGCGAAGTGGCCAGGGCCAGACAGCTGTGCGAGAAGCTGCTGTCCTACGCCAGCCCGCTGGGGCTGTACGCCGAGGAGCTGGACCCGCGCACTGGCCGGCACCTGGGCAACTTCCCCCAGGCATTCACCCACCTGGCGCTCATCAATGCGGTGATGCACCTGATCCGTGCCGAGGACCCCAGACCCACGCTGCAGTTCATCCCGCCCCGGCAGCGTCAGCCCTGATCACGTCGTGCGGGCACCATCGGCGCCGGCCGCGCCGCGAGGTGCCTGTTGCTTCGCCGGCGGTCAGTTGATTACATCCTTACGCGACTGCCACCTCTCACGCGACTGCCACCTCTCCCGAAGAACTGGCGCAGGACACCTGCGGAGGACCGATGACCTCGACGACCCCGGCCGGCGCTCCGCACTGTTGCCGCTGCGCGACGCCTCGGCCAGCCGCCTGTATCGCATTCCTCCTTGCCAGCACCGTCCGGGAGGAACATCTTCCCAGACAGCAGCGAATCGGCGTCGGGCCGGCCGGATACTGAAGCGGTGCAAGCAGGCCGATGTGCAAACGGGGAGGCATCATCATGGCCACCGAGTCTCCGAGGGACACCGGGATGAACAAGCCCGTCGAGCAGTACGGTGCGCCGGGCGAGGCGGAGCCTGCGGAACCGGCCGCGGAACCGACCGCGGAGCTGCCGGTCGTGGCGCCCGAGACGGCCGCGTCGCAGACCGCGCCGGTGGCGGCGCACGCGCAACCGGCCTCTGCGGCGGTGGAGGAACGCCCGGCACAGGGCTCGCCAGCGGGATCGGCCGAGCGGCCCGTGAACCGGAGCAAGCGAACCGAGCAGTTCGTGCCGCTGCCGCTCGACGCCCCGGCGTGGGCGCGGGCGCGCCGGTCGGAGGCCGGCGAGCCGCCAACGGTGGGCGCGCAGTCCAGGCGCCGCCGTCCGCGCACCGGCGTGGTGGTCGGCACCGCCGCCGCGGTCGTCGCGCTGGTGGCCGTCGCCGCCCTGGCGCGGCCCTCGCTCACCGGCAGCCACAAGGCCACGACGGCCCCGACCGGGCCCGCGGCAGGGACGGCGCAGGCAGGCGTGACGCCAGGCCAGACGGCCGGCGCGAGCCAGACCAGCCAGGCGGGCGTGGCTGCTGGGACCGGGGCCGGCACCGTCCAGGCCGTGCGCCAAGGGTTCACCCAGCTCCCACCCCAGGCCGACGGCGACGCCAAGGTGATCTACGCCGTGGTGCTCCGCAACCCCAGAAACGACCAGGTCGCGGTGGACGTTCGCGCGGTCCTCACCTTCACTGGCGCCAACGGCGCCACCGTCAAGATCAAGGACGAGGGGCTCGACGCACTACTGCCCGGGCAGACGGCCGCGGTCGCCGACACCACCAGCGCGACAGGGGTGACCGGGCTGCGCGTGCAGATCCTCGGCGGCAGCTGGGCGCCCGCGCAGGGCCTGGCAGGCAACCTCAGCGCGGACGGCGTGCGGACCTCGTTCGTGGCGGGCAAGCTGACGACCACCGCCACCCTGCACTCCACGCTCGGACAACCCCTCAGCGGCGCCGACGTCGTCGCGGTCTACTACGACCAGGCCGGGCGGATCATCGGCGGCCAGGCCGAGAACGTCGACGTCGTCCCCGCCGGCGGGTCGGTCCCGGTGCTGCTCGACACCTCCACCACCCTGGCGGGGGTCGCAAAGTCCGAGGTCTACGCCAATCCCAAGGACCTCCTCACGCCCGGCGGCTGAGCGGACAGGGCCAGGTGAGCAACGCCCAGCGACACTCGCCACCGCTCGTGCGCCTCGAGGGGGTGTCGAAGTCCTACGGCACCGGTCCGAACCAGCTCCACGTGCTCGACAGGGTCGACCTCGACCTCCGGTGCGGCGAGACCACGAGCCTGGTCGGCCGATCGGGAAGTGGGAAGTCCACCCTCATCTCGCTGATCGCCGGGCTCATGCGTCCCGACGCCGGACACATCCACATTGGTGGGCAGCAGACGAACAAGCTGGACGAGGCCGGCCGTGCGAGGCTTCGCGCTGAGCGGATCGGCGTCGTCCTCCAGGCCGACAACCTGCTCCCGTTCCTGACCGCCGTCGAAAACGTGGAGCTGGCCAGAGGCTTCGCTCCGGGTCGCCGGTCGATGAGCCGAGCCCGAGAGCTGCTGTCCGAGCTCGGGCTCGGTGACCGCATGGACCATCTCCCGCGGCAGCTGTCCGGTGGGGAGGCGCAACGGGTGGCAGTGGCCGTGGCGCTCGCCAACGAACCGGACCTCCTGCTCGCCGACGAAGTCGTCGGACAGCTCGATTCTTCCACCGCGGCGTATGTCACCGAACTCATCTTCGCCGCCTCTCGCGAGCGCGACCTCGCCGTCCTGTACGTGACCCACGACGAGCAGCTCGCCCGCGAGGCCCAGCACTCGCTGCGCCTCGCCGACCGCCGGATCGTGCCGGCGTGACCATGGACGCGTCGATCCACGTCGAGTCAGTGGTGGTCGAGCACGCCACAGCGAGTGGCCCCGTTTGCGCGCTCGACGGGGTCTCCTTCACGGTCGACGCCGGGTCGAGCGTGGCGGTCACCGGACCCAGCGGGTGCGGCAAGTCGACGCTGCTCGGAGTCCTCGGGGGTCTCGCCCTCCCGACCGCGGGCGCCGTGCGGATCGGCGGGGAGGAGATCTCGTCGCTGTCGGAGCGCCGGCGCTCCGACTTCCGGCGCACCCACGTCGGGTTCGTCTACCAGGCCGACAACCTGCTCCCGTTCCTCACCGTCGTCGAGAACGTCGGGCTTCAGTTCGCCCTCGACGGAGAATCCACCGCCGTGGACCGGTCCCTCGACCTGCTCGACAAGCTCGGCCTTGCGAACGAGGCGCACCGGCTTCCCGACCACCTTTCGGGCGGCCAGCGCCAACGTGCGGCGGTGGCCCGAGCGGTCGTGCACCGGCCCGAGGTCATCCTCGCCGACGAGCCGACCGGCGCGCTCGACGCCGCGAACGCCGCAGCTGTCATCGACCTGCTTCTCGAGGTGCAGCGCGAGATCGGCGCGACGCTCGTCATGGTCACCCATGACCCGGGCGCAGCGAGCCGGATGGACCGGCGCATCGGGCTCCGCGACGGGCGCGTTACAGGATCGTTGGCATCCGATGATCGCTAGGTACGTCTGGCGCGACCTCGCCCGTAACCCGAGAAGGAGCCTGGCGACGCTCGCCGGGATCACGCTCGGTGTCGGTCTGTTCTCGGCCGTCCTCTTCTTCATCGACGGTTCCTCGGCGTCGATGACCCAACGCGCCATCGCGCCGCTTCCCCTCGACATGCAGCGAATACTGACGGCCCCACTCGGTGAGGAGATCCGACTGGCCGAGCGGGTCACACCCGCCGCGCGGCTCCAGCCCGGCGACACCGCGCGTGTCGAGCTCGTCCTCGCCAACGACAGCGCACGGCCCGCCAACGAGGTCGTCATCCGGGACGAGCCTCCGGCGCCCCTCACCTACGTCCCCGGCTCGACGACGATCGACGGGGCTCGCGTCGCCGACCGCGGGGGGGACAGTCCCCTCGCCCAAGGCGCGGCCAAGCTCGGCCTCAACCTGGGCACGGTACCCCCGAAGACGAGCGTGACGGTGGCCTACAGCGCGGCGGCGAGGTCGGCCGTGAACTCGGTCACGTCACTAGATCTCCGTGCGACCTTCTCCAGCCGCGAGATCGACGCACCGGTCCAGGCCAACGCGCCCGGTCCGGTGGGGCTGGCCGAACTGACCCGCAGGATCGCCGAGGTACCCGGCGTTGTAACGGCCGACCAGCTGTCCTTCGTCGACCTCGCGCCCGGCTCGCTCCGATCGGGCTCGAAGCAGGCGGCCGGGGCGGTGCGCGTCTTCGGCTTCGACGACCTGTACCGCGAGCACAACGACTCGATCCAGATCGTCAGCGGGTCGTATCAACCGGGTCACGGCCTGCTCAGCGCGGAGGCGGCCAAGGCGCTGTCGGTCAAGCCCGGCGACGTCGTTCGCGTCGACGTGCCCGGCCTCGACAGGCCCCTGTCCGTCCCGATCAGCGGGATCACCGATCTGTCGCGGGCCAAGTCCCTCTTCTACAGCCGGCAGGGCCAGCAGCTCGAGCAGTTCCTCTACGTCCCGAACGCTGTGGTGATCGAACCGGAGGTGTTCGCCAGGGCGATCGTGTCCGCCTTCCAGAAGGCGACGACGACCAGCGGCGACGTCGTCAAGAGCAATCCGATCCTCGAGGTCGACATCGGCGTCGAGCGCGAGCGGCTCGACGCCGATCCGGGAACCGCGCTCGCGCAGACCAAGGCGGCCGCCAGCGCCGTCACCGATATCGCGCCCGGCCAGGACTACCTAATCGACAACATCTCCAACACCCTTCAGGTCGCACGCGACGACGCCCGCGTCGCCAAGCGCATGTTCGTGTTCCTCGGCGTGCCCGGCGCCCTCCTAGCCGCGATCCTCGCGGCGTACGCAGGCGGCGTCCTGGCCAACGCACTACGACGCGAGCAAGCGATCCTGCGTGTCCGCGGTGCCAACCGCCGGCACCTGCTCCGCATGCACGCCCTGCGCACGCTCGCCCTCGCCGGCGCCGGCTCGGTAATCGGTCTCGGCCTCGGGATGGCCTCCGCCATCGCCGTCCTCTCCGCGGATGCGCTGGCCCGCGCCCCGACCACCAGCCTCGTCGCCTCGGCGCTGCTGGGTGCCGGCGGGGGATTCCTCGCCACCGGCGCAGCGCTGTACGCCTCGGGCCGTCGCGCCATCAACCGGGACATCAGCGAAGAACGGGCCCAGCTCTCGTCGCGCCCGCCCGCCTGGCGGCGTCTCCGGCTCGACATCGCAGCGCTGGTGATCGTAGCGGTCGCCGAAGGGGTCGCGTTGCGCGCCGGCGCCTTCGAGGGCGCCGCTGGCTCGGTCTACAACGGACGGTCCGTGTCCCTCCGGATGCATCTGGTGATCGTTCCGATCGGCGTCTGGATCGCAGGCATCCTTCTCTCGGCGCGGGTGGTCGAGCGGTTCTTCTCCCGCCTGCCGCTGCCGACCCCGCCCCGCTTCGGCCGGCCGCTCTGGGGGATCCTGACCCGCAGCGTCCGCCGGCGCTCCTGGGCTGCCACTGGCGGGGTGATCATCGTCGGGCTGATCTTCGCCCTCGGGACGAGCGTCGCCTCGTTCACCGCGTCGTACAACCGGGCCAAGGCGGCGGACGCGAGATTCGTCGTCGGATCCGACGTGCGGGTGACGCCGAGTCCGACGAGCACGGTCGAGCATCCGCCGGGATATGTCGACGCGCTCGATGTCCCCGGCGTCCAGACGGCGACCCCGGTGGTGTTCAGCCTGCAGAACGCCGTCCTGCAAAGCGAGTTCAACGAGGACGCGGCCAACATGGCCGCGGTCGATCCCGCCACCTTCGGACGTGTCGCGGCGCTCGCCGATTCGAACTTCGTCGACCGGACGGCGGCGAGCGCGATGGACGCCCTGAGGCGCGACCCGGGCGGCGTCTTCGTCAGTACCGATCTCGCCGACTTCCTCGCGCTCGGACCCGGCGACCCGGTGCAGGTCTTGTTCGCCCGCGGGACGAAGGAGCAGAAGCTGTCGGATATGAAGGTCATCGGGCTGTTCGAGCGTCTCCCCGGCTTCCCTGAAGGCGCCGATGTGCTCGCCAACCTCCAGCGACAGGTGAGCCTCATTCCCTCGACCAACGCAAGCTTCTTCCTGGCGCGGACGACCGACCCCAATTCCGTCACGCTGGAGCGAGCGGTCTCGGCCCTTCGCGACGGCCCAGGGTCCGTCGACGCGCTGCAGATCGACACGCGGGAAACCACACTCGACAAAGACCAGTCGAGCCTGGCGGCGCTGAACATCCGCGGCCTGCTGACGCTTGATTCTGCCTACGCGTTGGCCATGGCGGCGACCGCGATCACGGTCTTCGTGTTCGGGCTGCTCCTCCAGCGGAGGAGGGAGTATGTCACGCTGCGCGCCCAGGGGATGCATGCCGGCGAGATCCGATCCCTCCTCGTCATGGAGGCGGGTGGGGTCGTGGTCTTCGGATGCGTGGCTGGGTTGCTCGTCGGTGGCGGCATGGCGTACTTCCTCGTGAACGTGCTGCGCCCGCTGTTCGTGCTGCGCCCGCCGATCGTGATCCCGGCAACCGGGATCGCCACCCTCACGGCGCTCGTCCTGGGTGTGTCGTTGGTCGCATCGCTCGCGGCCACCACGCTGATCAACCGCCTGCCTCCCACGGAGCTCCTGCGCGACGAGTAGCCCCAGATACCGATGAGCCGCGAGAGCGTTTCCGGAGTGGTTCAGGCGCCCCGCGCATCTCGGGGTCACTGACGACGGCCCGCCGCGAGCGACGGTGACCACCGAGCGCACTCCCAACGCGAGCGGTGTTCCTCCCGTGGCGATCACTGTGCCATCGATGAAGGGCCTGCTCCCGGCCTGGCCGTTCGCCGCCGTCAGGTGAGGTGACCCTCGTGAGGGCGCGTTCAGGTTCTCTTCAGGGAGCGACGTGTTACCGTCGAGCGTATGGCTGAGGAACCACGACCGCGCGGCACGATCGTTGCCCTGGCGGCCGCGATCTGCCTCGCGGCGGCCGTCGCCGGATGTGACAGCCGAACGTCGTCGACGCCGGCGTCCACCGCGGCTGCTCGCCAGGAGACCACATCTTCGAGGTCTTCCCCGACCGGGACGTCCACGGCCACCACGAGGGCCGCGCCTCGGGTCAACGCCGACCCCGACAAGTTCGACCCGAAAGACTTCGGTAAGCCGGTTGGTGATGCCAATGCCTGGCTGCCGTTGGTCCCCGGCTACCAGTCAGTGAGGGACGGTACGCTCTTCCGTGGCCACAGGAAGCTTCATCACCGGCGCCGCTACACCGTCACCGACGTCTTGAAGGAGGTGAACGGGGTGCGTACGGTGCTCGTCCTCGACCAGGACATCGACGCGGGTCAGATCGCCGAGCAGGCACTCGATTACTACGCCCAGGACAAGTACGGCAACGTCTGGTACCTCGGGTCGTACACCGAGAGCTACGAGGGCGGTCAGTTCGTGAACGCCAACGACGCCTGGCTAGCCGGCGTGAAGGGGGCCACGGCGGGCATCGCCATGATGGCCGACCCGAAGGTGGGGATGCCCTCGTACGTGCAGGCCCGCATTCCCGGTCGCGAGATCCTCACCGCCGAGGTGGCGAAGCTTGGCAAGTCCAAGTGCGTCCCCTTCCGGTGCTTCTCGAATGTGCTGGCCATCCTCGAGGCAGGCAGCGAGTTCAAGTACTACGCCGCTGGTGTGGGCGCCATCGCCACCGAGCCCAATTACTCCGGCGGCGAGCAGGAGAAGGAAGCGTTGGTCAACGTCATCCAGTTGACGCCCCAGGGGCTGGCCGAGGCCAGTGCGCAGGCGATGAAGCTCGACGAGCACGCGAGGAGCACTGCCAAGGAGGTGTTCGCCGGCTCCGCACCGGCCAAGCGATCGCCATGAGGCAGGTTCGGAGACACTGTTGCATCTGGCGACCAGCCGCCTCGACTTTGGTGGTCGGCGACGACTGCCTGGTGCTGCCGCCCCCAGCTTCAGGCCGCACCTCCGACCTCGCGAGGGCTGAGCCTGTCCACCCACCCTTGGCCCTGTCTGGTGCCGTGGAGGGGTCGCAAGCCAGCCGGCCAGGCAGCTCGCGGCGGACTTGTGACGGTCGGGAGCTGCCTTGACCCGCCGGCGGCCAGCGCATCGGGATCTTCATGTCCGTGCCTGGTCGTGTCGATGATCCAGACGAACGCCGGACCGTGACCGGGCCCGGCCCTGCTGGAGGAGCTCGTGCATGGACGTCCGGTTGCTTGCATGGGAGCCGTCGACCGGCTGGTCAGCCCCGTTGCCCGGCAAGCTCGACGGACCCTCGACGCTGGTGTTGGCGTTCGGGTCGCCTCCGCAGGAGGTGGCGGCGGCGCGGCTTGCCGAGCTCGCGGCGGCGCTGCCGCAGGCGCAGCTGGCCGGCTGCTCGACCGCCGGGGAGATCCTGGACCGGCGGGTGGCAGACGGCGGCATGAGCGTGGCCGTCGCCCGCTTCACCCACACCACCCTACGGCGCGCTGAGGTGGACGTCGCGGCCCCGACCGACTCGCGGCGGGCGGGCCGTGAACTGGCAGGGGCGCTGGTCGCGCCGGGACTGCGCGGGGTGCTGGTGTTGTCCGACGGGCTGCGGGTCAACGGCACCGAGCTGCTCAACGGCGTCAAGGAGGTGCTGCCTGCCGGTGTGGTGGTCAGCGGCGGGCTCGCTGGCGACGGCGACCGCTTCGCGGCCACGTGGGTAGTGTGCCAAGGCCGCCCGACCGCCGGGGTCGTCTCGGCGGTCGGCCTGTACGGCGACCTGATCCAGGTCGGGCATGGCTCGCGGGGTGGCTGGGACAGCTTCGGGGTGGAGCGGCAGGTGACCCGCTCGGACGGCAACGTGCTGTACGAACTGGACGGCGAGCCCGCGCTGGCGCTGTACAGACGGTACCTGGGCGACCGTGCGGCCGGGCTGCCCGCCACGGCGCTGCTGTTCCCCCTGGCGTTGTGCGCCGACGACGGCGGGGCTGGGCTGGTCCGCACCGTCCTGGCGGTCGACGAGGCCGAGCAGTCGATGACCTTCGCTGGCGACGTGCCGCAAGGCGGCCGGGTCCAGCTGATGCGGGCGAACTTCGACCGGTTGGTGGAAGGCGCCGCGACGGCCGGGCGGCAGGCCCGCCGCGGCCAGGACACCGGCGCCGGGTGCCTGGCGGTCGCGATCAGCTGCGCGAGCACGACGAGCGCCGCTTCCACGCGCTGCTGGCCGGATCCTCTGACACCACCATCGTGCTCGGCGCAGCCGGCGAGGTCGCCTACGTCAGCTCGTCGGCCGCGCGAGTGCTGCACCTGCCCGCCGACGAGCTACACGGGCATCCGATGGCGGCGTTCGTCCAGCGCCACGTCCACCCCCACGACGCCAGCCACCTCACCGCCAAGCTGCAGCAACTGCTCGGCACTGCGGGCTGCGAGGAGGTGGTCGAGTTCCGCCTGCGCCGGCCGGACGGCACCTGGCGTGATGTCGAGGGTCTAGGCCGCAACCTGCTCGGCGACGAGGCCGTGCGCGGGGTGCTGCTCACCCTGCGCGACGTGAGCGAGCGCAAGCAGCTCGAGCGCGCCCTCACCCGCCATGCGTTCTCCGATCAGCTCACCGGCCTGCCCAACCGCACCCTCCTCCACGACCGCACCCAGCAGGCGCTGCGTCTCGCCGGCCGGCAGGGTCTGACCGCCGCGCTGCTGCTGGTTGACCTGGACCGCTTCAAGGAGGTGAACGACACCCTCGGCCACCACCACGGTGACCTGCTCCTGCAACAGGTCGCCGAACGCCTGCACGGCACCACGCGCGACAGCGACACGGTCGCGCGCCTCGGCGGCGACGAGTTCGCCGTGCTGCTGCCGCAGATCGCCAGCGTCCAAGACGCGACTGCCGTTGCCGACAAGCTCAGCGCGGCGATCGAGGCGCCGTTCACGGTCGGCGGGCTGACCTTGGATATCGACGCCAGCATCGGCGTGGCGACCTACCCCGACCACGCCACCGACGCTGACGAGCTGCTGCAGCGCGCCGACGTGGCGATGTACGCCGCCAAGGCCGCCCACGCCGGATACACGGTCTACGACCCCACCCTCGACCAGCACAGTCCGCGGCGGCTCGGCCTGCTCGGCCAGCTCCGCCGCGCGCTCGCGGCCGGCGAGCTGGTGGTGCACTACCAGCCCAAGGCCGATGTACGCTCCGCGCGGATCCTCGGCGTCGAGGCGCTGGTGCGCTGGCAGCACCCCGAGCACGGCCTGCTCGGCCCGGGCGAGTTCATCCCGCTCGCCGAGACAACCGGGCTGATCCGCCCGCTCACCTCCTTTGTGCTCGACGCCGCCCTGCGCCAGTGCCGCGCCTGGCTGGACGCCGGCCGCGAGCTCTCAGTGGCGGTCAACCTGTCCGTCCGCTGCCTCCTCGACCTCACCCTGCCCGACCAGATCGCCCGGCTGCTTGAGGACACCGCGGTCGCCCCCGAACGCCTGGTGCTGGAGATCACCGAGAGCGCGATCATGACCGACCCGACCCGGGCGCTGGAGATCCTCAACCGCCTGCACACGCTGGGCGTGCAGCTGGCGATCGACGACTTCGGCACCGGCTACTCCTCGATGGCCTACCTCAAGAGCCTCCCGGTGCACGAATTGAAGGTCGACCGCTCGTTCGTAACGCACCTGCGCCACAGCCAGAGCGACGCGGTGATCGTCCGCTCGACGGTGGATCTCGGCCACAACCTGGGCCTACGGGTGGTCGCCGAGGGTGTCGAGGACGAGGCGACCTGGCAGGAGCTGGCCACCCTCGGCTGTGACACCGTGCAAGGCTACTACCTCGCCCGGCCGATGCCCGCAGCCGAGCTGGTCGCTTGGCTGGCCGCGCAGCCGCAGCCGGACGCCTCGCACGACTGACCCCAGCAGCCAGGTGGAGCGGCTTGTTCCCGGGCTCCAGGCCCCTGACGCTCTGCCTGTCCGGGGTGCTCACCTGCCGACCGGCGGACCGCTTGCGAGAAGGTCGTCCACGATCTCGCCGAATGAGGCGACCGCGATCGAAAGATGTCCTTCCTCGGCAAGGAGCCTCGGCCGCGCGCCCGGCACGTGGGCTGCGAGCCACCGGCCATGTGCGAACGGCACCATCCGATCCTGACCGCCCTGCCACACCACCACCGGCACGCGGATATCGTCCAGCCCGAAGCCCCACGACCGCGTAAACGCCAGGTCGTCATCGAACCAGCCCCAAATGCCGTTCGACACGGCTTGCCGGAACGACGCCGCCACGTACGCAGCGAAATCGCCGGTGAGCGCCGTGACGTCGACTGGCGAGACCAGGTCGCCAAGCGCCGCAGCCACCTGCTCCCCGGTCAGTCCCGCGAACGCCCGGGCTTCGCGCTCCAGATAGGCCTGCAGCTCCGACGGGCCGGCCAGCGCCGCGCCGAACTCCTCGTGGTTCTCCCGGCCCATCCCCTCAAGGAAATCGAGCCCGGCGGCGCCGAACGGCCCGACGCCGGCGATCGTGGCGCACGAAAGCACCCGGTCGGGCAGGAGCGCGGCGCAGGCGAGCGCATGCGGACCGCCGCCCGACCAGCCGGCTGTGTAGAACCGGCTCGCGCCGAGCTGTTGGATGATCGCGAGAGTGTCGGCGGCGCAGTCGGCGATCGCACGACCCGGCTGCCGTGCCGAGCCGCCGTACCCGGGCCGTGAGTAGGAGACCAGCCGCAACTCCCGCACCGCCGTGGCCTTCGCGAAGGGCGGAAACTGGGTCCGCGCCGACGGCGTACCGTGGTGGACCACCAGCGGCGTCCCCTCGTCTGGACCCGAGACGCTGACCTCGAGCGACCGGCCGTCGGGCAGGGCGAGCGCAAACGACGTGACGTTCATGGCAGGGCAAGTCTGGCCCGCCCTCCCGCCGGTCGTCTACCCAGCGCCGGAGGTGATCGGCCCCGGTGACCTACCTACTGCCGCGCCCTAGGTCCTGCCGCGCCCTGGGTCGGCCGACCTTCATGGCCTCAACCTGAGGCGTTGTCGTGGCTGCCGTCGAGCAGTGCGAGGGCGCGGGCGTAGGACTCGGCGGGGCGAGTCGGGTCGAACAGCACGGCGCGCATGCCGGCGGCGCGTGCGCCGTCCACGTTGACTGGTTGGTCGTCGACGAACACCGCATCCGGCGCGGTCACGGCGAGCGCCTCGAGAACCGTCCGGTAGGCCGCCGGCTCAGGCTTCCGGACGCCGACGGTCGCCGCGTCCACCAGTGCGTCCAGCTGCGACAGCACGCGAACGCCGTCGATCCAGTCGGGGTCGTGGAACAGCGTCAGGTCGTTGCTCAGGACGCCGACCCGGACACCTCGCGCCCGGGCCGAGCGGATGGCCGCGGTCGCCTCCGGTCGCACGATCTCGTCCTCAGGGCCCGAATAGACCTGCCGCATCATGGCCGGCACCCCCGACACACCGGTCACGGCGCCGAACTCCGCGGCGCGGGCGGTCCAGTACTCCGGCTCGCTGACTGCGCCGGCCGCCAGGCTCCGCCACAGCGGATCGGCGCCAGGATCGAACGGGCCCCGCCAGTCGAAGGTCCGCGGCGGCAGCCCGAGCCGGCGCTCGGTCGCCCGCAGCAGCTCGAATGGTGTCCGCAGCACCGGCCCGCCGAAGTCGAGCACGAGCGCCCTCATCCGGGCCCCGCCCGCCGCACGGACACCGACACCCGCCGCGGGCGCCTCGACCTCGCCGCCCCACACCGGCGCTACCCGGCCGCCTCGTGCCCGACGTGCCGCTCGACCTGGACGACGGTCCCCGTCCAGTCGCACGAACCGCACCAGCAGTAGAAGACGCGGTCCTCGGCGGCCCAGTACTCCACCACCAGCCCGCCGCGGCCGGAGATCGGCGCGCCGCAGCGGGGGCAGTGCCTGGGCGCGTCGAGCAGGTGGCGCTCGGCGTCGGGGGCGAACCAGGCGGTGGCCGCGGCCCACTCCTCAGGCACCGGCTGGCGCCTCGGTGCGGGCGGCGGCCGCGTCGACGTGCAGGCGCAGCAGCTCCTTGAGCTGTGGCGAGTAGCGGGAGAAGCCCTGGTTGATCCACTGGATGGCGAACTCGCTGCCCGCGCCGAACTTGTTCTTCTCGCACGGCAGGTCGATGCGCTCGTTGGCGGCCGGGTCGCGCACGACGGCGATCGGGTCGCGGCCCTCGGCCACCGCGACGAGCTGTTGCTTGTACATCTTGCGCATCAGCGCGACGCCCACGTCGGACTTCCCGAGGTGCTCCACCGTCCGGTCGGTGATCGCCCCCTGGGTCACCCAGGCCATGATGTCCTGCCCCTCGACGTAGTCGACGATGTGGTTGCCGCGCTCGTCGAGCCAGGGCAGCTCGTAGTCCACCATCGCCGCCTGCGGCTCCCAGCTGCCGCCGTCGGGGTGGTGGACCGTGTAGAGCACGAACCAGGTGACCGTGTCGTCGACCGGCACGCGGATCTGCATCTGGTCGATCCCGGCGCCGCCGACCCGCATGCAGTACGGGAAGACCAGCGGGTGCCCGATCGCCCAGTCGTCGTCCTGCTCGGTATGGCCCTCGAGCAGCCGGCGCTTGATGATGCCGTGCTCGAACTCGTCGAAGGCCACCTTCACGTGCCGGCGCTGGAAGGACTTCGGGGCCTCGAAGCCGAGCGTCTTGCCGAGGAAGTCGAAATAGCGGCCGTGCAGCCACTCGACGTGGTGTGGGTCGACCGCGTTCTCCATGGTCTGCAGCCAGTTGCAGGGCAGGGTCGCGTGGCCGGCGTCACGCAGGCCGTCCATGAGGTAGACGTCGTAGCGCGGCAGCAAGGGGGCCGGCTGCGGGCCGACGTAGACCCAGACCATGCCGCCGAGCTCCTGCGCCTCGCCCGCCCTGGCCTTGACCCGGTCCCTGAACGAGGTCTTGTCCATCTCCGCCGGCTGGTCGAGGCAGGTGCCGTCGAGGCCGAACAGCCATCCGTGGTAGCCGCAGCGGATGCCGTCGGCCTCGACGACGCCGTACCCGAGCGAGGCCCGCCGGTGGGGACAGTGCTCCTCCACCACGCCGTACGCGCCGCCAGGGGTGCGGTATACCGTCCAGTTCTCGCCGAGCAGGCGGACCCGCCTGACCGGGAACTCGTCGAGCTGGCGGGTGAACGCCACCGGGTACCAGTAGCGCCGCAGGACCTCACCCATCGGCGTCCCGGGACCCACGCGGGTCAGCTCGGCGTTCTGGTCGGCCGTGAGCATGGTGGATCTCCTTCAGTCCAGGAGGGTGACCGTGCCGGCGTTGCCGTCCACGCGGATGCGCTGGCCGGTCTTGATGGTCTTGGTGCCGAAGGCCGTGCCGGTGACGGCCGGCAGCCCGTACTCTCGACACACGATCGCGGCGTGGGCCATCATGCCGCCGACGTCGGTGACGGTCGCCCGGATCTTGCCGAAGATCGGCGCCCAGCTCGGCGCGGTCAGCGGGGCCACCAGGATCTCGCCTTCCCGCACCTCGCCGATCTGGTCGGCCGAGAAGATGACCCGGGCCTCCCCTTCGGCGACACCCGGCGAGGCCGCGAAGCCCTTGAGGCCGCCGTCGGTCCCCGAGGCGCCCAGCCACTGCTTGACGCTCTCGCCGGTGATGCCCCACAGCATGATCGTGAACGGTTCGGTGACCACCTCGGGCGGCTCGCCGAGTGCCGGCGGCGGCGACCAGTTCCTGAGCGCGGTGAGGATGCGCTTGCGCCGTTCGAGCTCGCGCCCCCAGTACTTCGGGCCGCGCGGCTGCACCCCGACCGCCCACGCGCTGTACATGTCCCACAGCGCCTCTGGGACCTCGTCGCGCTTGAGGTAGAACACGTCGTTCTCGTCGCCGAAGAACCCTTCCTTGACAAACACGCCGCCGAGCTGGCGCATCTTGCGCCACAGCACGGAGTGGCTCCAGTGCTCGACGTAGAAGTTGTGGTTCTCCACGTACGGGAACACCACCCGCGCGAGCCCGAGCTTCTGCTCGAACGCGGCCCGGTCCTCGTCGGTCGCGAGCAGCTCGCCGTACTCGGCCACGATGCGGTCGCGCTCGGCGCGGATCGCTTCGATCGGCCGGCTGATGTCCACGCCGGAGCGGAGCTTGGCGATGTAGTCGCGCACGAACCCGAACGGGATCTCCAGGTGCTCGAGCCAGATCTCGTCGGTGTGGTAGAAGCCGCTGCCCGCGGAGAAGTTGAACCACGGCTGCGCGGACGCCTCCCACTCCGCCAGCCACGCCCGGCCAGCGTCGCTGGCCCGCAGCGCCTCGATGACCGTCGTGGGCGGGGTCGCGCCGAACGCGTCGCCGACGCCCGATTCGACCGCCAGGCGGGCGAGCTTCTTCAGCTCCTCGTCGGGCTTGAACAGGTCCACCTCGACGCCGGCGACCATCTTGGCGATCGCCAGGTCGGGGATGCTCGGGAAGACCTGCTTGCAGAAGCCGAAGAAGTCGAGGTAGGCGGCGTAGCCCAGGTTGAGGAACTCGAAGTGGTACTGCCACAGCTGCAGCGCCAGGTCCAGCAGCTTGTGGTAGCTCCGCTGGATCTCGAAGCCCGAGCCGACGCCGCGGCCCTCGGTGACGACCGCGAGGTCCTCCATGGCCGGCAGCGGCTCGAAGCGCAGCGTCTCCATCTCGCCGATGAGCCCGCGGATCTTCGTCATCCACTGCTCGTACAGCGTGTCCCAGTTCTGGAAGTAGAAGCCGGCGCGCTCGAGGAAGTGCGGAACCCTCGCCTCGACCTCCGCCGGGTCCGCGACACCCACCGGGGACAGGTAGGTGTAGCCGTTGAGCACCCGGTAGTCCACGCCGAGCGCCGGCGGGATCAGGTAGTGGCGGGTGTTGTACTGCGACAGCGACGCGAGCGCGTACTCCAGGAACGTGGCATCCCACGGCGTCAGCGCCTCCGGCCAGTGGACGCCGTCCTGGAACCAGAACATCGAGTCCTCGTACTCGCGGCGGTCCTCGCTGAACGGCAGGGAGTAGGTGTACAGCTCCTGCCATCCCTCGGCACCCGGTGGGGTCTCGATGTCGAAGGGACTGGGAAACCTGTCGGCCATGCCAGTGTCCTTTCCGTGCAGGCTGGTGGCGAGAGGCTCGGCGCCGCCTTAGGGTGGCCGCTCCTGGGTGGGGCGCGCGTGCAGCGGCGACAGCAGCGTCCTGACGATGCTGGACATGAAGTCGGTCCCCGGCACGGCCACCGGGGTCGGCTCCCGCCTGCTCCAGACCGTCTCGGGACGGGCCTGCAGCAGGATCACGTTGTCCCCCGCCGGCAGGTCGCGGTCCACGGCCCACTCGACGTCCTGCGCGCAGCCGTAGTGCTTCTCGGCCCGGCGGGCCAGGCGCGCGACGGCGCAGACCTCATCGTCGGTGAGGCTCGGGGCCGTGCGCCTGGCCTCCTCCACGGCCACCCGCCCGACCGTGTCGCCGTCGGTGAGGCGGTACTCGAATGCCTTGTCGGAGACCGTGCGCCGCGCGATCGTCCCCAGCACCTTGTCGACCAGGAAGCTGTCGGGCGTCACCTCGCCCGACACGACGCCCTCACCGAACCCCCATGCCGACTCGACGGCGACCTGGGAGCGGTCGCCGTCGCTCGGGTTGAGGGTGAACGCCACCCCGGACGCTCGCGGGTGGACCATCTTCTGCACCCCGACCGACATCGAGACGACGTCGTGGTCGTGTCCCATCTCCCGCCGGTAGGAGATGGCCCTTGCGGTGAACAGGCTCGACCAGCAGCGGGTCACCTGGCGCAAGACGTCGGCGGCGCCGCGGACCCACAGGTAGGTGTCGTGCTCGCCCGCGAAGCTCGCGTCCGGCAGGTCCTCGGAGGTGGCCGAGGAGCGGACCGCCACGGGCACGGCCTCGAGCTGGCAGCGCTCGCACAGCGCCTCGTAGGCCGAGCGCACCGCCCGCGCGACGCCGTCGTGCATGGGGACCTGCTCGAGGCGCCCGCGGATCGTGGCGCTGAGCTGCTCGAGGCCGGCCGCGTCGCCCAGGTCCATCTCGGCGAGCAGCCGCCCGACCTCCCGCCGCAGGTCGGCGTGGTCGCGCAGCGTGTGGTAGGCGCCGACGGTCACGGCGAAGCCCGGCGGCACGGGCAGCCCGGCGGAGAGCAGCTCGGCGAGGCTCGCGTTCTTGCCGCCGAGGAGCGGCCGCTGCGCCGGGTCGTACTCGTGCAGCCAGACGACGAAGGTCATGGCGACTCCCTCCCGGCGAGGACGATGCCCTGCCACCAGTCGGGCAGGTCGGCCAGCGGCGGGACGTGGACCTCCTGGACCCGGTTGCGGCAGGCGACGAGCGCCTCCTGGCCGCCCTCCTTCAGCTTCACCAGCACTTCCTCGGTGTTGTAGGGCTCGCCGGGGTCGTAGCCCAGCGCCCAGGTGGCGAACGCCCGGATCGGCCCGGAGTGGGTGGCGCACAGGATGCGGGCGCCCGGCGCCTCGTCGACCAGGCGGCCGAACCCGGCCCAGAAGCGGCGCACGCAGCTCGCCGGCGGCTCGAAGTGCAGCATCGGGACCGTCAGCCAGTGGTAGATGGGGTCCGCGCCGCCCTGCTGCACGTTCCAGAAGCGGTCCAGCTCGACCAGCCACATCGGGCGGTCACCGAGCGCGACCCGCTCGTAACGCTCCATCACCGCCTGGTAGATCCGGAAGGCGCTGGTGACGTCGCGCAGGCCTTCCGGGGTGGCGACCTGGAAGTTGCGGAACTCCGCCATCGGCTGGGGCTCGCCGACCTTGGCGTCGCGCCGCCACAGGTCCAGCCCGTCGAGCAGGCCGCGGTGAAGGTGCTCGGCGGTCTGGCGCGCGCGGTTGGTGTCGGCGCACACGATCCGCACCTGCTCGCCGTCGCGGATCCCCTTGGACAGGTCGAAGCCGCGCCGGTGCGCCTGCCAGCCGCCCAGCGGCGTCAGCCCGCTCTCGGTGGAGTAGCCCTGCGTCTCCCCGTGCCGGATGAGGTGGATCTGCGCCGCGACCCGCACGGTGTCCGCGGGTGCCGGCGGGACGATCTCCTTGGTCCGGGTGATGTCCGCCCACGAGCGGGTCACGCCGGGCGGCTCGCCCTCCATGACCGGCGGCGGCGCCTGCAGGGCGTCCGGGCGCGCCCGCCGCTCCCGGAACCGGCGCAGGTACAGCGGGGTCGCCGGGTCGTCGTCCCCGTCCCCCTCCCCGCTCCCGCGCGCCTGCCGCTCCAGGTAGCGGGCGAGGTACAGCGGCGGGTCCTGCCGCTCGGTCCTGGGGAACGCCGGGCGGGCGGGCGGGTCGTCGGAGGCCATGTCGTCCCCTCTAGCTGTGCACGGTGAAGAAGCGCTGGTTGACGGCACCCTCGTAGTAGAAGATCGCGCGGCCCATCTCGGCCTCGGTCCAGGTGACCGGCTCGTGGTCGGGGTCGACCCAGTAGCCGCCGGTGAACATCTCGTTGCGGTTGCCGGCCGGGTCGAAGAAGTACACGGTGAAGCCGCGCGTCGCGCCGTGGCGGGTGGGGCCGACGTCGATCGGCACCCCATGGTAGGCGAGCGTGTCCGCCGCGGAGCGCACGTCGTTCCAGTCGTCCAGCCAGAAGGCGAAATGGTGCAGCCCGCCGTTGGGGCCGGTCACCAGCGCGATGTCGTGCGGGGTGTGGGACACCTCCAGCCAGGTCGCCAGCTGGTGCCCGTCGTCGGCGAGGATCTGCTCGGTCAGCCGGAAGCCGAGCAGCTTGAAGAACCGTGTGCCCTCCTCGACGTCCTCGGCGGTGACGAAGATGTGGTCCAGCCGCGGCGGCGCGATCCCGACCAGGCCGAGGGGCCGCGGCGGCGGGTTGGTGCGGGGCAGCAGGTTGCCCACCTTCTCCATGCCGTGCACCAGCTCGCAGCGGTGGCCGGTGGGCGTGTCGAAGCGGATCGCCTCGCCGTGCCCCGGGGCGAGCTCGCCGCGGGCGTGGCGGGTCACCTGGCCGCCGTACTTCTCGACCACCCGCTCACACTCCTCGAGGTCGTCGGCGTCTTCGACCTTGAAGCCCATGTGCTCCAGGCCGTAGGTCGGGGCGTAGCGCAGCATCACCGAGTGGTGCTCGTGCTCGTCCCAGCACTTGAGGAAGACCCGCTCCGCCTCTCGCCCGGTCTCGAGCAGGCCGAGCACCTCGGTGTAGTAGGCCGTAGCCAGCTCGAGGTCGGGGACCCGGACCTCCACGTGCGACAGGCGCAGGACGCCCATGCTCCCTCCTACGTGTGCACCTTCATGAAGCGCTCGCTGAGCTCGCCCTCGTAGTAGAAGATCGCGCGCCCGATGTTGTCCTCGGTCCAGGTGATCGTCGGGAAGTCCGGGTCTGGGCGGTAGCCGCCGGTGAAGACCTCGTTGCGCGTCCCGAGCGGGTCGAAGAAGTAGATGGTGTTGCCGCGGGTGATCCCGTGGCGGGTCGGGCCGACGTCGATCTGCACGCCGTTGTAGGCGAGGATGTCGGCCGCCTTGCGCACGTGGTCCCAGTCGTCGAGCCAGAAGGCGAAGTGGTGCAGCCCGCCGTTGGCTCCGGTGACGACGGCCAGGTCGTGGGGGGAGTGCGAGCGTTCCAGCCAGACGCCGATCTGGTGGCCGTTGCCGTCGAGCAGCTGCTCGGTGAGCCGGAACCCGAGCAGGTCCATGTAGAACCGGGTGGCCTCGCCCACCTCCTCCGCGGTGACCAGGACGTGGTCGATGCGGGGCGGGGCGATGCCGCGCAGGCCCTGGGGCGGGAACGGCGGCGGGTTCACCTTCGGCAGCAGCCCGCCAACCTTCTCGACCTCGCGCACCAGCTCCATGAGCTGCCCGGAGGGCGTCTCGAAGCGGATCGACTCGCCCTGGCCGACCGCCTCGCCGCGCGAGATCCGGCGCACCGGGAAGCCGTAGGCCTCGACCCGCGACTCCAGGGAGGCGAGGTCCTCGTCCCGCTCGACCTTGAAGCTGATCAGATCCAGGCCCACACGCGGCGCGTAGCTGAGCCTGAGCGAGTGGTGGTCGGTCTCGTCCCAGCATTTGAGGAAGACCTCGCCGGCGGTGCGCTCGACCTCCAGCAGCCCGAGCACCTCGGTGTAGTACGCGGTGGCGAGGTCGAGGTCGGGGACGCGCACGTCCACGTGGGAGAGTCGAAGGATGCCCATGTGCGCTCCGATGGTGTGACCGGACGGGGCCGTGGCGTCTGTGTCTGGTGTGACCGGACGGGGCCGTGGCGTCTGTGTCTGGTGTGACGGACGGGGCCGTGGCGTCTGTGTGGCGCCGACGTTACGACCGTCCCGCTCCGCGGGAAAGAACACCTTCCCGCATGGAGGAACGGGAGGTATGGTCGGCGGACCATGACGGACACGCGACCGCAACCCGGAAGCCCGGAGCAGATGCGCCAGGCGATGGCGGACTTCGTGGCCGCGGTGCACGAGGCCTACCTCGCCCAGGCCCGGCTCCTGCCGCCCGCCGAGCGGGCGCGGCTTCCCCTGCTGCGCGCGGGGCGGCTGACCGTGGCCGCGGCCGGGGCGCGCAACCTGCACGTGCTGGCCACGTCGGAGGAGCTGCCGGCGCCCGTCGGGCAGGAGGTCGAGGTCAGCGGCGAGGCCGAGGGGCTGGCCTGGGACCTGCGCTTCTTCGACCCGGTCGTGCTGCCGCCGCTCGGCCTGGTCGACGAGTCGGCCGGGGCCGCGCCGGCGGAGGTGCGACGCATCCTCGGGCTGCGGACCTACCTCTACCACCTGGTCGTGCAGCCCGGCTCGCAGCTCACGCCCCACCACGCGACCCACGCCGGCGCCGGGCTGGCCAACGCCCACGCGACCGCCGCGCGCGAGCTCGAGGCGATCCGCGCCCAGGCGCCCGGCCGCGAGGAGCTGGTGGACGAGCTGGCCGGGGCGACGATCGCCGGTCTGGTCCGGGCGCAGGCGCTGTTGGCCCGCGCCATCGCCCCGGGCGACAAGGCGGTCGAGGCGGCCGCCGTCGAGCCCGGGACGCTGCGGGCGGCGCTGCTGCACGCGCTGGGCGGGAAGGAGCGACGATGACTGCGCCGGGCGGGCGCGAAGGAGCGACGAAGACTGCGCCGGGCGGGCGCGACGGGTCCAGGCTGTCGTCGGTCCAGAACGCGGCGCGGCTGCTCAAGGAGTTCGGCTCCGGCGAGCGGGAGCTGGGCGTGAGCGAGCTGTCCCGCCGGCTCGGGTTGGGCAAGTCGACCGTGCACCGGTTGCTCGCGACGCTCACCGACGAGCGCATCCTGGAGCACGACCCCGCCCGTGGGACCTACCGGCTGGGTCTGGTCATCTACGAGCTCGGCGCGCGCGTGTCGGTGCACCGCGTGCTCCACGACGCCGCGACGCCGATCCTCGAGGCGCTGCGCAACGCGACCAAGGAGACAGTCCAGATCGCCGTGCTCGACAGCCGCGAGGTGGTCTACGTCGAGCGCCTGGAGAGCCCCCACACCCTGCGCCTGTTCGGCAGGATCGGGCACCGCAACTCGGCGCACTGCACCAGCAACGGCAAGGTGCTGCTCGCCCACCTGCCCGAGGACCGGCGCGAGGCGCTGCTCAGGGGCTGGCGGCCGGAGCGCAGGACCGCCTACACGATCTGGCAGTGCCCGAAGCTGCGGGAGGAGCTGGAGCGCGTGCGCGCCCGCGGCTGGGCGACCAACATCAGCGAGAGCGAGGTCGGCGTGGCCAGCGTCGCGGCACCCATCCGCAACGCCCGCGGCGAGGTGATCGCCTCGGTGAGCGTCGCCGGGCCGGTCCTGCGGCTGGACGGCGAGTCGCTGCGCCGGTTCTTCTGCTCCTCCGTGGTCCAGGCCGCCGACGCCATCTCCGCGCGGCTCGGCTACCGGCCCGACGCCGTCGCGGGAGGTGCCTCGTGACCGCCGTCGAGGAACTGGCCCGGGCGCTGCACCGGGCGCGGCGCGACCGGGTCGCGATCCCGCCGCTGACCGACGCCTGGCCGGACATGACCGCGGCCGACGCCTACGCGGTCCAGCAGCATCTGGTCGGGCTGCTGCAGGCCGACGGGGAGGGCGAGGTGGTCGGCTACAAGCTCGGCCTGACCAGCCGTCCCATGCAGGAGCTGCTCGGCGTCGACCAGCCGGACTACGGACCCGTGCTCGCCGCGCACGTCCGTCCCGCCGGGGTGCGGATCGACGTCGGCCGGCTGATCCAGCCGAAGGTCGAGGCGGAGATCGCGATCGTCCTGCGCGAGCCCTTGTCCGGGCCGCGATGCACGGCACTGGACGCACGCCGGGCGGCGGCCGGCGCGGTCGCGGCGATCGAGATCGTCGACTCGCGGGTGGAGAACTGGCGCATCCGGCTCGCCGACACCGTCGCCGACCTCGCCTCCAGCGGCGCCATCGCGCTGTCCAGCCGGCTGGTGCCGCTGCAGGGCCTGGACCCTCGCCTGATCGGCATGGTGTTCACCCGCAACGGCGAGCTGGTCGCCACCGGCGCTGGCGCGGCGGCGCTGGGCGACCCGCTGCACGCCGTCGCCTGGCTCGCCAACACGCTGCACCCGCTCGGGGCGACCCTGGCGGCCGGGCACGTGGTGATGACCGGCGCCCTGCACGCCGCCGTCCCGCTCGGCGAGGGCGACGTGTTCCGGGCCGAGTTCGACCGGCTCGGTCCGGTCTGGGTCGTCGCCGTGCGAGAAGGGAGCTGAACCGTGACGCTGTCCTGCGTCGTCATCGGGTCCGGGAACATCGGGACCGACCTCATGCACAAGCTGCTGCGCTCCCCGACGCTGCGCCTGCGCGCCCTCGTCGGCATCGACCCGGACTCCGACGGGCTCGCGAGAGCACGGGCGCTGGGAGTCGACGCCACCGCCGAGGGGATCGACTGGGTGACGGCGCACGCGGACGAGATCGACCTGGCCTTCGAGGCGACCAGCGCGCGGGTGCACGTGCGGCACGCGCCGCGGCTGCGCGCGGCGGGCGTCGCGGCGGTCGACCTGACCCCGGCCAAGCTCGGGCCGGCGGTCGTGCCGAGCGTCAACCTGCTCCATCACGTGGACGCGCCCGAGGTCAACCTGATCACCTGCGGCGGCCAGGCGACCGTGCCGATCGTCGCGGCGGTCAGCCAGGCCTGCGCGGTGCCGTACGCGGAGATCGTGTCGACGGTGTCCTCCCGCTCGGCCGGCCCAGGCACCCGCCAGAACATCGACGAGTTCACCCGAACCACGGCCCGGAGCCTCGAGGAGGTCGGCGGCGCGCGGCGCGGCAAGGCGATCATCGTCCTCAACCCGGCCGAGCCGCCGATCCTCATGCGCAACACGGTGTTCTGTGCCCTGCCCGAGGGCTGCGACCAGG
The DNA here is from genome assembly GCA_036000965.1 of Actinomycetes bacterium. NCBI lineage: Bacteria > Bacillati > Actinomycetota > Actinomycetes > Actinomycetes bacterium. The sequence goes on along the minus strand of DASYUT010000152.1, from coordinate 26,228 downwards.
GGGCGGTCGCCGCGTCGATCGAGCGGATGGTCGCCCGCGTCGCCAGCTATGTCCCCGGCTACCGGCTGAAGAGCGCGCCGGTCTTCGAGGAGGGACCGTACCGAACTCCCGGCGGGACGGCGCCGGCCCGGGTCGCGGTGCTGCTGGAGGTGGAGGGTGCGGGCGACTACCTGCCGCCGTACGCCGGCAACCTCGACATCATGACGGCGGCGGCGGTCAGGGTCGCCGAGTCGCGGGCGGAGGCGCGGGCGGGGGTGCCGGCATGACCGCGTTCCGGCTGACCGACTCCACCCTGCGCGACGGGTCGCACGCGCTGTCGCACCAGTTCACCCCCGAGCAGGTCGCCTCGATCGTGCGCGGCCTCGACGCGGCCGGCGTGCCGGTCATCGAGGTCAGCCACGGCGACGGGCTGGGCGGCTCGTCATTCAACTACGGCTTCTCCAAGATCGACGAGCGCGACCTGATCTCCGCCGCCGTGGCTGCGGCGAGGCGGGCGCGCATCGCCGTGCTGCTGCTACCGGGCATCGGGGTGGCCGACGACCTGCGTGAGGCGCGCGAGCGCGGCGCGCAGGTGGCCAGGATCGCGACCCACTGCACCGAGGCGGACATCGCCGAGCAGCACATCCGCCTGGCGAAGCGGCTCGGCATGGAGGCGGTCGGGTTCCTCATGATGAGCCACATGATCGAGCCGGAGCAGCTGCTGGGGCAGGCCCGGCTGATGGCGTCCTACGGCGCGGACTGCGTCTACGTGGTCGACTCGGCGGGCGCGATGACCACCGCGGACGCGCGTGCCCGCGTCGGCCTGCTCGCCGAGAGGCTCGGCTGCCAGGTGGGCCACCACGCCCACAACAACCTCTCGCTCGCCGTGGCGAACTCGCTCGCCGCGCTCGACGTCGGCGCCGCCCAGCTCGACGGGTGCGCGGCCGGGCTCGGCGCGGGCGCGGGCAACTGCCCGACCGAGGTGCTGGTGGCCGCCTGCGACAAGCTCGGCCTGGACACCGGGGTCGACCCGCTGCGCGTGCTCGACGTGGCCGAGGACCTGGTGCGGCCGCTGCGCCCGGCGATGGGCGTGATCGACCGGGCCGGGCTGCTGCTCGGCTACGCCGGCGTCTACGGCTCGTTCCTGCTGCACGCGCAGCGGGCGGCGGAGCGCTTCGGCGTCGACGTCGGCGACATCCTGCTCGAGCTGGGGCGGCGCAAGGTCGTCGGCGGCCAGGAGGACATGATCCTCGACGTCGCGCTCGAGCTGGCCCGCGGGCTCGCCGAACCGTCCGTGGCGGAGGGGTCCAGGGAACCCCGAGGGGGCGCCCGGGTGGATCAAGAGGTGCGCACGTGAGCCCGCCTCCCGTGGACGTCGCGGCGCTGGCCCAGCGTCTCGCCACGTGCCGGCTGGAGCGCGTGGCGGGTCAGGGCCTCACCGTCGACCACCCGGGCCTGGACCTCGACGCCGCGTACGGCGTGCAGGAGGCCGGCGTCCGGCTCCTGACCGACGCGGGCGAGCGCCTGATCGGCTACAAGCTCGGCCTGACGAGTCGGGCGAAGCAGCGGCAGATGCACGTCGACGAGCCGCTGTACGGAGAGCTGACCGACGCGATGCTGCTGGACGTCGGCGAGCCGCTGGTCGCCGCCGAGCACCTCCAGCCGCGGGTCGAGCCAGAGATCGCCTTCCTCATCGGCGCCGATCTGGCCGGCGAGCGGGTCGGGGCGGCGCAGGTCCTGGCGGCGACCGCGGCGGTGACCCCGGCGCTGGACGTGCTCGACTCGCGCTACGCCGGCTACGCGTTCACCCTGGCCGACGTCGTCGCCGACAACGCCTCGGCCGCGCGCCTGGTCCTCGCCGGGGTGCGCCATCCCGCCGACCGCCTGGACCTACGGCTCGTCGGCTGCCTGCTCGAGGTCAACGGCAGGCTGGTCGCGACCGCCGCCGGTGCGGCCGCACTCGGCCACCCGGCGGGCGCCGTCGCCTGGCTGGTTCGCGCGCTGGCGCGCCGCGGCCGTGGCCTCACCGCGGGCGACATCGTGCTCTCGGGCGCGCTGACCGAGGCTGTGGCGGTTGCACCAGGCGATGTCGTCCTCGCCAGCTTCGACCGGATCGGTACTGTCGAGTTACCCGTGCGCTGAGGCGCCCGAGGAGGTCCTCATGCCCTTCGTCCGCATCGACCTCGTCCGCGGCCGCGACAAGGCGGTGCTCATGCTGCTGGTCGAGGAGGTGTCGCGGACCGTGGCGCGGACCCTCGACACGCCGATCGATCGGGTGCGTGTTCTCGTCTCGGAGGTCGACCCCGATCTCTGGGGCATCGGGGGCGTCCCGTACTCCGTCGCCCGAGGCTCGTCGTCGTCCCAGGAGGGGAGCCAGCCATGACCCATGTCCGGCACTTCATCGGCGGGGAGTTCGTCGGATCACTGTCCGGACGCACGTTCGACTCCGTCTCCCCGATAGACAACACCGTGTGTGCCACGGTGGCCGACGGCGCCGTCGAGGATGCCGACCGAGCCGTCGAGGCGGCCCGCCAGGCCTTCGACGCCGGCCCGTGGCCACGGATGACGCCCGCCGAGCGTGGCAAGGTGCTGCACCGCGTGGCCGACAGCATCGAGGCGCGGCTGGACGAGCTCGCGGAGTGGGAGACCCGCGACATGGGCAAGCCGCTGACCGAAGCGCGCACCAAGGACGTGCCCCGCGCCGCCCACAACTTCCGCTTCTTCGCCGACTGCGCCGTCCAGGCGCACGACACGGCGCTCCATGCCCCGGGCGGCATGTTCACCTACACCGTGCGAGAGCCCGCGGGCGTGGCCGCGCTGATCTCCCCGTGGAACTTCCCGCTCATGCTCGCGACCTGGAAGGTGGCTCCGGCGCTCGCATTCGGCTGCACCGCCGTGCTCAAGCCGGCCGAGCAGAGCCCTGTGACCGCGTCCATCCTGGCCGAGATCTGCGCCGGGGCTGGCGTGCCGGAGGGCGTGCTCAACGTCGTGCAGGGCTTCGGGCCAGATGCCGCCGGCGAGCGGCTCACCACGCACCCGGGCGTCGATCTCGTGTCGTTCACCGGAGAGAGCGCGACCGGCAGGGCGATCATGGCCAACGCCGCGCCCACCCTGAAGAAGCTGTCGTTCGAGCTCGGCGGCAAGAGCCCCAACATCGTGTTCGCCGACGCCGACCTGGACCGCGCCGTCGCCGTCTCGATCGACGCGAGCTTCCGCAACCAGGGCGAGGTCTGCCTGGCCGGGAGCCGGCTCCTGATCCAGCGGCCGGTGTACGAGGAGTTCCTCGCACGCTTCGTCGCGCAGGCCGAGGCGCTGGCCGTCGGCAACCCGCTCGACCCCGCGACCCGCATCGGCCCGGTCGTGTCCGTGGAGCACCTCGGCAAGGTCACCTCCTACGTCGAGCTCGGCCAGCAGGAGGGCGCAAAGCTGCTCACCGGCGGAAACCGCGTCACCGACGGAGCGCTCGCCCGCGGGAACTACCTCGCTCCGACCGTGTTCGCCGACGTGGACAACTCGTGGCGGGTGTCGCAGGAGGAGATCTTCGGTCCCGTCCAGGTGTGCATGCCCTTCGACACCGAGCAGGAGGCGGTCACCCTGGCCAACGCGAGCCCGTACGGGTTGGCGGCCATGGTCTGGACGCAGGATCTGGACACCGCCCACCGGGTCGCGGGAGCCGTGCGCGCCGGGACCGTCTGGGTGAACTGCTTCTTCCTGCGCGACCTGCGTGCGCCGTTTGGCGGCATGAAGAACTCGGGCATCGGCCGCGAGGGCGGCCCGTACAGCGAGGAGCTGTTCACCGAGGCGAAAGCGGTCGTGACCCAGCATGTCCCCTGAGCCCGGCGCGGCCGACCACATCGCGCACCCGCCGATCGAGGCGCCCGCGGGACGCCTGGAGGACTTCCCGGTTGGCACCGTGCGCCTGGTGCAGGTGGCGGGCCGCCGGATCGCCGTAGGCAACGCGCGGGGCTGCCTGTTCGCCGTCGACGACGCCTGCCTGCATCGCAGCGGGCCGCTGGCGTGCGGCCACCTTGACGGCTGGGTGCTGCAGTGTCCGCTGCACTGGTGGCGCTACGACGTCCGCACGGGCGCGCGGCTCGGCCAACCGGGACCGCGCCTCGACGTCTGCCCGGTGCGGGTGGTGGACGGCGAGGTGCGGGTGACCGTAACGCCCGCTCCACCAACTCGGTCATGGCGTGAGATCCTGCTCGAACACGCACGGACCGGCGCACAGTAAGTCGCGGCGACTGGCGCCGGGTGGAATGACCAACGGAATGACCGGCGCCGCTTCCCTCGGAATGACCGGCGCCGCTTCCCTACGGAGACTGCTAGCTGATGGGCTGACACCGGGATTGACATGCTCGGGCCTCGCTACGCTACCGGGGTGCGGATCAGGCGCCAGCTGGGAGGCGAGCCGAACGGTGGGTGGGGACGGTGAGCTTGCCCGGGGCCGGGAGGCCGCCGAGCGGCTGGCGTGGGCGGATGCCTACACCGCGCTGTCGCTGGCCGACCAGTCGTCCCCCTTGGCAGCCCAGGATCTGGAGCTGCTGGCGACCGCGGCCTACCTCCTCGGCCGCGTGGAGGACTGTCTCGGGGCGCTGCAGCGCGCCCAGCAGCTGTATGCCGAGGGCGGCGACCGACGGCGGGCCGCGCGGTGTGCGGGCTGGCTGGGGTTTCACCTGAGCATTCGAGGGGATCTGGCCCAGGCGAGTGGTTGGTTCGGCCGGGCCAGCCGGCTCCTTGAGCATGAGCGGCAGGAGTGTGCCGAGCACGGCTACCTGCTGATTTCGGCCGCGTTCCAGCAGCTGCTGGCGGGTGACTACCCGGGGGCGCGGGAGACGTTGGCCCAGGCGGCCGGGATCGGCGCTCGCACCGGTGACGCCGATCTGGTCGCCTTCGCGCGGTACCTGCAGGGCCGCGCCCTGGTGTGGGAGGGTCGGGTGGGCGAGGGCCTGGCCCTGTTGGACGAGGCCATGGTGGCGGTGGTGGCCGGCGAGCTGTCACCCACCGTCGCCGGCACGGTCTACTGCGGGATGATCGAGATCTGCCAGGAGATCGCCGAGTTGCGGCGCGCCCAGGAGTGGACCGAGGCGCTGACGGCCTGGTGCGGGAAGCAGCCGGACATGGTCACCTTCACCGGCCAGTGCCTGGTCCACCGCGCCGAGATCCTGCAGCTGCACGGGGCATGGCCGGAGGCGGTCCAGGAGGCCAAGCGGGCGGGTGAACGGTTCGCCCACGCTGCCGACGACTACGCCAGCGGCGCGGCCTTCTACCAGCAGGCGGAGCTGTACCGGCTCTCCGGGGACTTCACGGCGGCCGAGGACGCCTACCAGCAGGCCAGCCAGTGGGGCCGCGAGCCGCAGCCGGGGCTGGCCCTGCTGCGGCTGTCGCAGGGCAAGACCGACGCGGCCGCGGCGGCGAGCCGCCGTGTCGTCGCCGAGACGAGCGAGCGGTTCAGGCGGGCCAAGCTGCTGCCCGCCCAGGTCGAGATCATGCTGGCGGTCGGCGACCTCCGGGCGGCACGCGACGCCGCCAATGAGCTGACCGAGATCGCCGGCGGTTATGGCACGCCGGCGCTGCGGGCGGTGGCCGACCATGCCCGGGGTGCGGTGCTGCTCGCCGACGGCGACGCCCAGGCCGCGCTGGTCGCGCTGCGCGGTGCGTGGCAGGTCTGGCGGGAGCTCCAAGCGCCGTACGAGGCCGCTCGGGTGCGCGTGCTGGTCGGACTCGCCTGCCGCCAGCTCGGGGATCAGGAGGCCGCGGCGATGGAGATGGACGCCGCCCGCAGCGTGTTCGCGCAGCTTGGCGCCGCGCCCGACCTCGCCCGCCTCGAGGCGCTCGCCCGGTCGGAGGCCGCCTCCAAGGCCCACGGGCTGACCGAGCGTGAGCTGCAAGTGCTGCGGCTGCTGGCGACCGGCAAGACCAACCACGCCATCGCTACCGACCTGGTCCTGGCCGAGAAGACGGTCCACCGCCACGTGAGCAACATCTTCACCAAGCTGGACGTGTCCTCACGCGCAGCGGCCACCGCCTACGCCTACCAGCACCGCCTCCTGTAGCCGCGCCTGCAGAGAAGAACTACCCAGGCCCTCGGCGTCCCCGGTTGGGTGGTTCTCCCGAAGGCGCCAGACCCCTCGCCTTCCTAGCGTCGAAGCACCTGTCACAACGCAGGAGGTGCGAGATGCGGAAGATCGGTGACCACGCGGTGGTCCTCGGGGCAAGCATGGCCGGGCTCCTCGCCGCCCGGGTGCTGGCCGACGCGTACGAGCGGGTCACCGTCGTCGAGCGCGACCCGCTCCCGAAGACGGCTGAGCATCGGCGGGGTGTACCCCAGGGCCGGCACGCCCATGTGCTGTGGGCCCGAGGGGCGCAGATCCTCGACGAGCTCTTTCCGGGACTGCTCGACGACCTCGTCGCGGGTGGCGCACCGGTGGTACGGGACCTCGCGGAGTTGCGCTTCTCCCCGGGCGGCCATCCGCTCTGCCTCAAGGGCCACCCCCCGGAGGCCACTACCTACCAAGCCAGCCGGCCCTACCTGGAAGGTCAGGTGCGCGCCCGGGTCCGGGCGCTGCCCACGGTCGAGATCGTCGACCGGTGCGACGTCGTCGGGCTCGTCACCACCGCGGCCCGAGACCGCGTCACCGGGGTGCGGATCCTGCGCAGCGCCGGCGGCGTCGAGGAGACCCTCGGCGCCGATCTGGTCCTCGACGCGACCGGGCGCAGCGGCCGTGCGACGGCCTGGCTGGCGACGATCGGCTACGACCAGCCGCCGCAAGAGCGGCTCACGATCCACCTGAAGTACGCCAGCCGACACCTGCGCCTGCGCCCCGGCGCCCTGCGCGGCCAGAAGTTCGTCGCCATCGGTGCCGAGCCGGGCCGGCCCACCGGCTTCGTGCTGTTCGCGGAGGAGGAGGACCGGTGGGTCCTGACGCTGATCGGGTACCACGGACACCACCCGCCGGCCGACCCCGAAGCCTTCCTCGCCTTCGTCGAGACCGCCGCCCCACCCGACGTCTTCGCCGCGATCCGCGACGCTGAGCCGCTCGACGACATCGTCGCCTACCGGTTCCCGGCCAACCTTCGCCGCCGCTACGAGCGGCTGCGCCGCTTCCCGGCCGGGCTGCTCGTCTTCGGCGACGCGCTCTGCAGCTCGAACCCGGTGTACGCCCTGGGCATGTCGGTGGCCGCGCTGCAGGCGGCAGCACTGCAGGACTCGCTGGTGCGCGGCGAGGGTGATCTGGCCCGGCGGTTCTTCCGGGCCGCCGCCAAGCCCGTCAGCATCGCCTGGCAGCTGACGGTCGGCGCCGACCTGGCTCTGCCCCAGGTGCAGGGACCACGGCCGCTGCCGGTCCGGGTCATCAACGCCTACGTCAACCGGGTGCTGACCGCGGCCGAACGCGACCCCGCGGTGGCTGAGCAGTTCCTCCGAGTCGCCGCTCTCCAGAACCCGGCCAAGCGGCTGTTCCGGCCCTCCACCGCGCTACGCGTCCTGCTCGGCAACCTGCGCCGGCGCCCTGCACCACCGATCGACGCCACCAAAGCGGGCATGCCCGCCATCGGTCCAGGCGCCTGAGGACGAAGCCATGACGATCCAGGACGGCCGACAATTCCAGCTCGCGCCGGCGGGCGAGAACGGCACCCTAGGCGGCTCCCTTCCTGGCCGAGCGGGTCGCGCGCAGCCGGTAGGAGTCGCTGCCGGTTAGGAGTGGGCCAGCCAGGATGGAGGACTGCCGAATGAAGCACTACCGGATCCTGATTGTGGGGGCAGGGCTTGCCGGCCTGGCGTTGGCCAGGGCGCTGGGCCAGGCCGGGCTCGCCCCAGAGCTGATCGAACGGGAGGCCGGCTGGGATATCGCCGGGACCGGCATGTACCTGCCCGCCAACGGTGTGCGCGCCCTGCGGGCGCTGGACCTGGAGGCCGCCGTGGCCGCAAGGGCGGCCCGGATCCCCCGCCAGCGCCTGCTGGACCACCGCGGGCGCCTGCTCGCCGACATCGACCTGCACCAGCTGTGGGCGGACGTCGGCCCCTGCCTGGCGCTGCCCCGGGCCGAGCTGCACCAGGTCCTCCGGCAGTACGTGCCGGTACAGCTGGGCCGGACCGTCCGCTCACTGGAGCGCCTGGACGGGCCGGTCCAGGTCACCTTCGACGACGGCCGCAGCGACGACTACGACCTGGTCGTCGGCGCCGATGGGCTGCGCTCCGCCATCCGGCGGCTGGCCGTCGACCAGCGGCCGCCCATCCCGGTCGGCCAGCACAGCTGGCGGTTCCTGGCCGCCTGCCCACCCCAGGTCACCACCTGGACGGTGCTGCTGGGCCAAGGGGCGTCGTTTCTGACCGTCCCGGTCGGCAACGGGCTGGCCTACGGCTACGCCGACGTCACCACTGACAGCGCCGCCCTCAGCGGTGGCCTGGACGGCGACCCGGTCGGGAGGCTGCGCGAGCGGTTCGCCGGCTTCGCCGCCCCGGTCCCGCAGTTGCTGGACCAGCTGGAGGACCCGGCCCGGATCCATGTGGCGCCGATCGAGCAGGTCGCCGAGGAGCGGTGGGGTCGCGGGGTGGTGGTGCTGGTCGGCGACGCCGCCCATGGCATGTCGCCCAACATGGCCCAGGGTGCCTCCCTGGCCTTCGAGGACGCCCTGGTCCTGGCCGCCTGCCTGCGCGACGCGGCCACGGTCACCGACGCGGTGACCGGGTTCGTGGCCCGGCGAGGCCGGCGCACCGGCTGGGTCCGCGCCCAGACCCACCGCCGCGACCAGACCCGCAACCTCCCGCCGGTCCTGCGCGACCTCACCCTGCGGGCCTTCGGGCGACGGATCTTCCGGTCCAACTACCGGCCCCTGCTGGAGCCCATCTAGGCGCCCGGGAGTCAAGCAAGTGATTCACCCTGGGTTTTCCTGGAGGCTCCATCGCTTGGAAGGGAAGATGGAGTCATGGCAGACAACCGGAACACCCACCCATCCCAGAAGCGGTACCCGCCCGAGCTGCGTGAGCGGGCCGTCCGCATGGTCCAGGAGGCGATCGAGCAGACCGGCGAGCGCTTCGGGGTGATCACTCGGGTGGCGCGCCAGCTCGGGGTCGGCACCGAGTCGCTGCGCTCCTGGGTCGCGCCTTCGCTGCGCCTGGACGACGAGCAAGGGCTAGTTGTAAGGCTCGCGCAGCTCGCCACCTTCGCTGCGTCCTGGCCGCTGGCGACGGCGCAGATCCTGACCTTCGTTCCGGCTGTGGATGGCACGACCCACGGGTCCCGTCAGCTCGGTAGGTTCTGGGCACACGAACCAGCCGAGGAGTCGCGTCGGGTGAAGGTCCGGGAGGTCATCAGACTCATCGAGGAGGACGGCTGGGTGCTCAGCCGGACGCGTGGTAGCCACCGCCAGTACAAGCATCCCACCAGACCGGGGCTCGTCACGATCCCGGGCAAGCCCGCCAAGGACTTGCCGGTCGGGCTGCAGCGGAGCATCCTCAGACAAGCCGGCCTCCTCGGAGACCAACGTCAGCCATTCGGAGCCATGCCATGCCCGACACCAGGCCACCCAGTTACCTGATCGTCATCGAACGTGCCGATGACGGCGGCTACGGCGCCTGGGCGCCCGACCTGCCTGGCTGCGTTGCGCTCGGCGACACCATCGAGGACACCGAGCGCCAGATGCGCGAGGCCATCGCCTTCCATTTGGAGGGGCTCCGCGAGCAGGGCGAGTCTGTCCCGGCACCGACCACGGTGGCAGCGGTCATGCTGACCACGCCAGCGGCGTAGCCGCGCGCCACCGTTGCGCATCCGCGATTTCCTGGCAGCGCAACTCGGAGATCGCCAGAGACTCCTCGGCGGCTCAGGCCGTGGCTCGCAGAGGAAGCAGGAAAGGGCCTGTGACCTGCAGCTATGAGAGCTGGCGGGGGGACTCGAACCCCCAACCTGCTGTTTACAAGACAGCTGCGCTGCCGGTTGCGCCACGCCAGCGGGATGAGGAGAGCGTACCGGGTGGGCCAAGGGCAGGCCAGGCGGAATGCTCAGGGACCCGGGGGGGCGGCCTGCGGGCCCGGTGGGCCGCTGCGGCGGCGGCGGACCTCGAACAGCGCCAGGGCGCCGGCGACAGAGGCGTTCAGGCTCTCGACGTGGCCGGTCATGGGGATGCGGACGACCACGTCGCAGGCTTCGCGGACGAGGCGGTGGAGGCCGGCACCCTCGCTGCCGACGACCACGCAGACGGGCTCGGTGGCCAGGTCGAGGTCGAACAGGCCGGCGTCGGCCTCGCTGTCGAGGCCGACGCACCAGACGCCGGACTCGCGCAGCCGGTCGAGGGCACGGGTCAGGTTGGCGACCTCGGCGACCGGGAGATGGGCGAGCGCCCCGGCCGACGACTTCACCGCCACGGCCGACAGCGGGGCGCTCCGGTGCCTGGGAACGATCATGCCGTGGCAGCCGGCCGCGTCGGCGCTGCGGGCCAGCGCCCCGAGGTTGCGGGGGTCCTCGACCCCGTCGAGAGCGAGGAAGAAGGGCGGCTCAACGGTACCGAGCGGGACGGCGAGCAGCTCGTCCAGACTGATCGGCTCGATGGGAGCCACCACGGCCAGGACCCCCTGGTGGGCGCCGGTCTGCGCCTCGGCGTCGATCACCGAGCGGGGCACCGTCTCGACCCGGACCCGGCGGTCACGGGCGAGCGCGAGCAGGTCGGCCAGGGTGGCGCCGGTGGACCCGCCGGAGGCGACCAGGACCCGGTCGACGGGCCGGCCCGCCCGCAGCGCCTCGAGCACCGGGCGGCGGCCCTCGATCAGCTCCCGGTCGGGACCGGGGCGGACGGCGGCCCGGGCCGCGTCGAGCTGGTCACGGCGGCGGGCCTGCTTGGCGGTGCGCGCGGCGGATGCGGAGCCGAGCCCGGATCCCGGCCTGGTGGCCCGCCGCTTCTCGGCCGGAGCCCGGGGTCGCTGGACCGCGGCCTCCCCACCCCGGCCGTGCGCGGCCTCCCCACCCCGGCCGTCCGCGGTCCGCCGGTCGCGGTCCCCGTGGGCTCCGGGATCCGCCGGCTTGCCGGCTCTGGTCCCGGCAGCGCCCGGTCGCCCGGATGAGGATCCGGTCCCGCCTCCGTCCCGACCGGCCAGGGGTCCGATCCCGCCCCCGTCCCGACCGGCCGGGGAACCGGTCCCGGCCCCGTCCCGACCGGCTGAGGGTCCGGTCCCGGCCCCGTCCCGCCTGGCCGGGCGACCGGCTGCTGGCGGGCGCTGCGGACGCTGGCGGCGGTCCCGGGGCGGCTTCCCCGACCCGGACGACCCTGGGCGGGGCCCGCCTAGGGGGCGAGGTGCCACCGGGGGCCTCCGGCCCGGTCCTCGACCCGGATGCCGACCGCGGCAAGCCGGTCGCGGACGAGGTCGGCGGCTGCGAAGTCGCGGGCGGCCCTGGCCCGCTCGCGCAGCTCGAGCACGAGCTTGAGCACGGCCGGGAACTTGGTCGGCTCGGGCAGGTCGAGCAGCGGGGTGAAGCCGAGCCGGGCGGCCAGGTCGCTGAACGTGACCAGCCGGGAGTGCAGCTCGGCGACGGCCTCGGGCACGCCGCGCTCGGCCCGGGCGATGAGCGGGTTGGCCGCGCCCACGAGGTCGAACAACACGGCCAGGGCGGCCGGGATGTTGAGGTCGTCGTCGAGGGCGGCGACGAACCGCTCGCGCCAGCCGCCCTCCTCGGTGCCGCCCACGCCGACCCGCTCGGGCAGCGCGCGGGCGGCGTTGGTGGCGAAGGTGGCCAGCCGCTCGTAGGCGGCCGCGGCTTCGTCGAGCACCTCGGTGGAGAACTCCAGCGGGCTGCGGTAGTGGGCGCTCATCAGCGCGTAGCGGAGCACGACCCCGCGGTAGCGCTGCAAGAGGTGCCGGGGCGAGATCACGTTGCCGGTCGACTTGTGCATCGCCTGGCCGTGGAGCTGCAGGAAGGCGTTGTGGAGCCAGTAGCGGGCGAACGGCTCACCGGTGGCGCCCTCGGACTGTGCGATCTCGTTCTCGTGGTGGGGGAAGATCAGGTCCTCCCCCCCGCCGTGGATGTCGAAGCCGCGGCCGAGGTACTTGGCCGCCATCGCCGAGCACTCGAGGTGCCAGCCGGGCCGGCCCGGGCCCCAGGGCGAGTTCCACTTCGGCTCGCCCGGCTTGGCGCCCTTCCAGAGCACGAAGTCGAGCGGGTCGCGCTTGTCGAGGTTGACGTCGACCCGCGCGCCGGCCAGGAGCTCGGACGGGTCGCGGCCCGAGAGCTTGCCGTAGTCGGGGTACTTCCCCACCGAGAAGTAGACGTCGTCGCCGGCCTGGTAGGCGAGGCCGACGTCGACGAGCTTGGCCACGAGCTCCAGCATCTCGGGGATGTGCCCGGTGGCGCGGGGCGCGACGTCGGGCGGGATGATGCCGAGCGCGGCGTTCACCTCGTCGTACACGCGGGCCCAGTGCTCGGCGACGACGAACGCGCGCAGGGGGTCGTGGCCGGACGCCTCGATGATCCGGTCGTCGACGTCGGTGTAGTTGCGCACGAACAGCACGTCGTAGCCGGAGGCGGTGAGGTGCCTGCGGAGCACGTCGAAGACCACCACGTTGCGGAGGTTGCCGATGTGGGGCTCGTTCCAGACCGTGATCCCGCACAGGTAGATGCCGACCTTGCCCTCGTCCCTGGGGACGAACAGCTCCTTGCGGCGGATCAGCGTGTTGGTCAGGTGCAGGGCCACGATTCGGCTCCAGGATTCGGCTCGGGATGTCGTCAAGGGAACTTATTCGCATGGCGAACGCGTTGCCACGCCCCTCCTATGCTAACCCCGTCCCGAAGCGGGTATTGCGCGGCAGGCCCGTGACCGGTCAGCCGGGCGGACCTTACCCCGGATCGGCCGCGACCAGCAGGCAGACCGCGACGGCGGCGATGCCCTCGCCGCGGCCGGCGAAGCCCAGCCCCTCAGACGACTTCGGGGTGACCTGGACCTGCCCGTCGTCCACGCCGAGGGCGCCGGCCAGCGCCTCGACCATCGCCGGGAGGTAGGGCCCGAGCCGCGGCTGGTCGCACAGCACGGTGGCGGCCACGTTCCCGATCACCCAGCCGGCCTCCCGGGCCAGCCCGGCCACCCGGCGGCAGAAGACCAGGCTGTCGGCGCCGGTCCAGCCGGGGTCGCCGGCCGGGAAGTGGTGGCCGAGGTCGCCCAGCCCGGCCGCGCTCAGCACCGCGTCGCAGACGGCGTGGGCGACCACGTCGGCGTCGGAGTGGCCGTCCAGGCCGCGGTCGAACGGGACGGCGACCCCGCCGAGGACCAGCGGCCGCCCGCTGACGAGCGGGTGCACGTCGACGCCCTGGCCGACCCGGAACGGCGCGGCCACCGGCGCGCGGACTCCTGGCTCCGGGCTCATCTCGTGTGACGCGGGGCGAGCCTGGCGGCCCGGCGGCCCACGATCGCCTCGGCCACAGCCAGCTCGAGGGCCGTGGTGACCTTCAGGTTCTCGACCGTTCCGGGTACCACCCGGACCCGGTGGCCGGCCCACTCCACCAGGGCGGCCTCGTCGGTCGCCTCGACCCCGTCGCGGGCGGCTCGCCGGTGGGCCTCCTCGAGGACCGCGCGGACGAAGAGCTGGGGCGTCTGGAGCACGCGAAGCTGCTCGCGGTCCACCACGCCAAGCGAGCGACCATCCTTCCCCACCCGGCGCACGGTGTCGGTCACCGGCACACCGGGCACGACACCGGCCGGCCCGGACGGGCCGGCCACCCGGAGCAGCTCGAGCAGCTCGTCGACCAGGCCGGGGCCGGCGAGCGGGCGGGCCGCGTCGTGCACGGCCACGAACTCGGGGCCAGGTGGCAGCGCGGCCAGCCCGAGGGCGACGCTCGCCTGGCGTGTCGGACCGCCAGGGACCACCGCGGTCACCTTGGCGAAGCCCTCGCCGGCGACCACCTTGGCGGTCGCCTCCTCGGCGTCGGGGTCGGCCACGACCACGACCGTGGTGACGCTGCGGCTCGCCTCCAGGCAGGCCAGGGCGTGGGCGAGCAACGGGCGGCCGTCCAGCGGGACGAGCGCCTCGGCGCCCGGGCGCCGGCCGACGCCCGGCTGGTCCGCGACGACCGCCGCCACCTCGACCGGACCTGTCACCAACGTCTCCCTCCTGTGCACAACGGTCGAGGGGCCGCACCGGTGCGGCCCCTCGAAGGACGTGCCAGCCGACGCGCTAGGACTCCAGCGCCTCGTCGACCATCTTGATGGCCTTGTCGTCGCCACAGTTGCAGGCGAGCACGAGCTCGGACACGAGGATCTGGCGGGAGCGCTGCAGCATGCGCTTCTCACCCGCGGACAGACCTTTGTCGCGATCCCGGACGGTGAGGTCGCGGACCACCTCGGCGACCTGGAAGATGTCGCCCGACTGCAGCCGCTCGATGTTGCCCTTGAACCGGCGGCTCCAGTTGCCCTGGGTCGAGGGCTCGCCGGTGCGCAGGATGTCGAACACGCCCTCGACATCCTCGGAGCTGCAGACCTCGCGGATCCCGACTTCCTGGCAGTTGTCGCGGGGCACCATCAGGGTGAGGTCGCCGTACGTCAGCTTGAGCACAAGATACTCTCGGGTCTCGCCACCTACCTCCCGGTCCTGCAACCCCTCAATCGTTGCAGCCCCGTGCTGCGGATAGATGACGCTGTCCCCGACCTTGAACATACGCGAAAACCCCTTCCCGTCGAGATGAAGCAGTTCATCGTAGCACTTTCGCGCCCTCAGCTTCAAATGAACGCGCAGGTAGATGGCCTGATCGCGACTTGACAGAAACGGTTCGCCACGCAGAGTGGTCAGGGGTAATACTCAACCATCGACGCCTCGGCGAGGCGTCCGAGCCCGTCCCGGACCTGCCTGGCCCGGTCGCGGTCGATGCCCTCGACCTCCTCGAGATCCTCCAGGCTCGCGGTCAGCAGCACCTTGAGGGAGCCGAAGCGCTCGGCCACCCGGTCGATCACCCAGCCGGGCAGCTCGGGCACCTTAGCGAGCGCCCGGTACCCGCGGGGGGCCAGCACCGCCTCGAGCGCCTCGGGGTCCCTGGTCAGGTTCACCACCTTGGCAAGGGCGACCGTGTCCGACAGCTCCTCCGGGGTCAGCCCGGCCAGCTTCGCGAGCACGCCGGACACGTCCAGGCTGTCCCGCGTGGGCAGGTAGTCGCGCACCACCAGCATCTTCGCCTCGTTGACACCGGCCGCCAGCTCGTCGAGCTGCAGGCGCAGCAGGCGCCCGTCCACGCCCAGCTCGGCGACGTAGCGCTCCAGCTCCTCGGCGATGCGGCAGAGCATCTCGGCCCGGGCGAGGACCGCCAGCACGTCGCGCTGGGTGGCTGCCCCGTCCAGCTCGAGGCCGGTGAGGTGGCCGGCCAGCTCGTCGAAGCGGGCCCGGTAGTGCTCGAGGGTCTGCACCGTCTGGTTGCTGCGCGAGAGCACGTTGGCGACGTTGTCGAACACGTGCCGCAGGTCGTCCAGGTAGAGGGTGAGGATGTGCATCGACTCGGAGACGGTGACCACCGGCACGCCGGTCTGCTTGGCCACCCGCTCGGCGGTGCGGTGCCTGGTGCCGGTCTCCGACGTCGGGATGGCCGGGTCGGGCATCAGGTGGACGTTGGCCCACAGGATGTTCCTGGCTGCCGTGTCGAGCACGAGGGCGCCGTCCATCTTGGCCAGCTCCGACAGTCGCTGGGCGGTGAACGGGACCTCGATCCGGAAGCCGCCGGTGAACAGCGCCTGCACCTGCGGCGGAGCGCCGAGCACGACCAGCGCGCCCTTCTCCGCGCGCAGGATGCGCTCGAGGCCCTCGCGGAGGTGGGTACCCGGGGCCACCTGCTGGAGCGCCTGGATCAGCCGGTCGTCAAACTGCGAGGAGGTCATGGACGTCCCCCCGTGGACGGCACGGCAGCGCCGTCCGGCGGCCGCTCGGGCCGCGCCGGCGCGCGGCCGGACGCGAGCAAGGTGGAGAGTGCGTGGGTCACCGAGTCGACCTCCACGACCGCGAGGCCGTCGGCCCGGGCCTCGCTGCCGGCCGGAACGAGCGCGCGCCGGAAGCCCAGCCGGGCCGCCTCGGCCAGCCGTCGGGGGAGCTGGGGCACCTGGCGCACCTCGCCGCCGAGCCCCACTTCCCCGAAGGCGACCAGGTCGGCAGGCACCTGCCACTCCCGGGCGGCCGAGGCCAGCGCCAGGCAGACGGCGAGGTCGGCGGCCGGCTCGGTCAGGCGCACCCCGCCAGCGGTCGCCGCGAACACGTCCTGGCCGGCCAGGGCGACCCGGGCCCGCCGCTCGAGCACGGCGACCAGGATCGCCAGCCGCCCGGGGTCGAGCCCCTGCGCGGTCCGCCTGGGCATCGGCGCGGCGGTGGGCGCCACCAGGGCCTGGACCTCCGTGACGAGCGGGCGGCGGCCCTCCAGGCTCACGGTGCAGACCACCCCGGGCACCCCGGTCTGGCGCGCGGACAGGAAGAGCCGGGAGGGGTCGGCCATGGGCACCAGGCCGGCCTCGGTCATCTCGAAGCAGCCGACCTCGTACGCCGGGCCGTAGCGGTTCTTGGTGCAGCGGACCAGGCGCAGCGCGTGGTGCTGGTCGCCCTCGAAGTTCAGCACCACGTCGACGACGTGCTCGAGGGTCTTGGGCCCGGCCACCACGCCCTCCTTGGTGACCTGGCCGACCAGGAAGGTGGCGATCCCCCGCTCCTTGGCCAGCCGGACGAGCTGGGCGGCGACCTCGCGCACCTGGCCGACGCCGCCGGGCGCGCCGGCCAGCTCCGGGTCGGCCACGGTCTGGACCGAGTCCACCACCACCACCCGCGGGCGCACCTCGTCGATCAGCGTGCGGATCGCGCCGAGGTCGGTCTCGGCGGCCAGGAGCAGGTCCGGGTGGAGGGCGTCCAGGCGCTCGGCGCGCAGGCGGACCTGCTCGCGGGACTCCTCGGCGCAGACGTACAGGACGCGGCCCTCGGCGGCGAGCCCGGCCAGCACCCCGAGCATCAGGGTCGACTTTCCGATGCCGGGCTCGCCCGCGAGCAGCACGACGCTGCCGGCGACCAGGCCACCGCCGAGCACCCGGTCCAGCTCGCCCACGCCGGTCGGGCGGTGCGCCTCGACCTGGGGGGCGACGTCGGTGATGGCGACGGCCGCGGCGACCGGACCGGACGCCCGCGGCGGCCCGGCCCGCTCCACGACCTCCTCGACCAGCGTGTTCCAGGCGCCGCAGCCGGGGCAGCGACCGACCCAGCGCGGGGTCGACGTCCCACACTCGGTGCAGGCATAGGTGGTACGAACGGTCTTCGGCACGTGAGAAGGCTCCCACCCACGGGCTCGCTGGCGCTCCGACCGCAGCCCGCGCGTGGCCCCAATGTGAGTACGGGTCGCATACCCCGGTGATAGAAAAGAGGCTAGCACGTCGATCCAAGAATCCGGCGGAGTCGCCATGAACGACGCATTGGAGCCAAGAGACATTCTGGGCCTGCTGGCCGAAGAGGACCGGTTGCGGGTGGCGGCCGCCTGGTCTCGATCCCGGCCGGCCACGCCAAGCGCCGCATCGTCCTCGACCACCTGGCCAGGCTGTTCGAGCCTGGCCGCTACTACCCCGAGACCGAGGTCAACGAGATCCTCGGTGCCTACAACGCGGACTACGCCACCCTGCGGCGCTACCTGATCGACGAGGGCTTCCTCGAGCGGGGGCCGGCCAGGTCTACTGGCGCACCGGCGGCACCGTCGACGTGGACGGCCCGGCAGGGTAACCCCTACGCGGCGACCACGGGCTGGTTGCGCATCACCACCATCGTGAACCAGGCCAGGCCGAGCAGCGGCAGCAGGTCGGGCCGGGAGGCGGCCGCCGGGTCGACCTGGACCGTGGCCTCGAAGCGGCGCAGCCCGCCCCGCGCGGTCGTGCCGGCGAGCCGGTTGCCGGCCTGGTCGGTGAGGAGGTAGCGCGAGCGCCAGCCCCTCGCCCTGGCCCAGGTGAGCCGCTCCCCGCCGGGAAGCTCGACCACGCCGCTGGCGCCCGTCCAGGTGCGCCGCAGCTCGGCGGCCCACCCGCTACCGGCGTCGGTGACGGTCACCCGGCGGCCGGACGCCAGCAGGGCGAACCGCTGCCCGTGGAGGGTGCCGCGCAGGGCGAACCGCTGCCCGTGGAGGGCGGACCGCTGGCCGCGCAGGGCGGACCGCTGCCCGGCGGCGTCCAGCTCCCCCCTGGTGCCTGCGTAGCCGGAGGTCCACATCGTGGCCAGGACCGCGCCGTCGGCGAGGAGGACGAACTCCCGCTTGCCCGCGCCAGACCGCCGCCAGGCCAGCGCTCGCGCCGCGCCGCGCCGGAGCGGGGGCTCGGGGCCGGTCGCGTCCATGCCCACGGTCTACCAGGGCCGGGCTGCCGGCACTCAGGAGCGGCCCGCACCGGCTGCCACCCGGCGCGGCGGCGGGACGGACACCGGGCAGCTGATGCAGGGCTCGTGCTCCTCGGGGCGCGGCTCGGCCGCCTCGACGGGACGCCGGACGGTGCGGATGGTGGCGAAGCCGAGCAGGCCGCCGGCGGCGCAGACGCCGCCAGCGATCAGCATGGCGGCCC
The DNA here is from genome assembly GCA_036000965.1 of Actinomycetes bacterium. Classification (NCBI taxonomy): domain Bacteria; kingdom Bacillati; phylum Actinomycetota; class Actinomycetes; species Actinomycetes bacterium. The sequence goes on along the minus strand of DASYUT010000152.1, from coordinate 7,721 downwards.
GGAACCCGGCGCTGAACCCCGCCGGGTCCAGGGCGCCGGCCCCGGAGATGCCGGCCGCCGTGGGCAGCACCGCCACCGCGAACAGCCCCGCCGCCCGGGCCACGGAGTTGTTGACCGCGCTCGCCACGCCCGCATGATCAGGGCTGGCCGCGGCGAGCACCGTCGCGGTCAGCGGCGCCACGGTCAGCGACAGGCCGAGCGCGAACACGATCACGCCGGGCAGGACGCCGCTCACATAGCTCGCGCCGACGTCGGCCCGCGCCAGCAGCGCGAGCCCGGCACCGGCCACGAGCGGGCCGACGGTCATGGGCAGGCGCGGCCCGATCCGCTGGGCGAGCCGGCCGGCCCGGGCCGAGAGCAGGAGCATCAGCACCGTGACCGGGACGAGGGCCACGCCCGAGGCGAGCGGGGAGTACCCGAGCACGCGCTGGAGCTGGATCGGGAGCAGGAACAGGGCCCCGCCCAGGGCGCCGTAGACCACGAAGGTGACGAGGTTGGCCCCGGTGAACTGGGGGGACCGGAACAGGTCGAGCGGCAGCATGGGGTGGGGGCTGCGCCGCTCGACCTCGATGAACAGCACCAGGGCGGCGACCCCGCCGAGCCCGGCGGCCAGGATGGCCGGCGAGGTCCAGCCTCTGGCCGGCCCGTCGGTGAGCGCGTAGATGACCCCGGCCAGCCCGACCGCGGCCAGCGCGGCGCCGAGGTAGTCGAGCTGGGGGGCGAGGTTCCGGTCGCGGGACTCCGGCACGTGCCGCAGCGCGATCCAGACCACCGCGGCGGCCAGGGGCAGGTTGATGAAGAAGATCAGCCGCCAGCTCACCGCCTCGACGAGCCAGCCGCCCAGGAACGGTCCGACCGCCGTGGTCACCCCGGCCAGGCCCGACCAGGCGCCGATCGCCGCGCCCCGGTCGTCGGGATGGAAGCTGGCCTCGATGATCGCGAGGCTGCCCGGGGTGAGCAGCGCCGCGCCGACTCCCTGGAGCGCGCGGGCGGCCACCAGCGCCCCGGCGTTCGGCGCCAGCCCGCAGAGCAGCGAGGCGGTCGCGAACCAGACCACCCCGATGACGAACAGCCGCCTGCGCCCGTAGTGGTCGCCGAGGGAGCCGCCGAGCAGGAGGAGGCCGGCCAGCGTCAGGGTGTAGGCGTTCACCACCCACTGCAGGGTGGAGATGCCGGCGCCCAGCTCCTGGCCGATCCTGGGCAGGGCGACGTTGACGACCGTGCCGTCCAGGAACGCGATGCCCGAGCCGAGCACGGTGGCCAGCAGCACCCACCGTCCGGCCGGCGAGGCGTACCGGACCCAGTTCTGCTCCTCGACCGTCCGGGTCGGGTCCGGGGTCCCTTCGTCCCTGTGGTCGGTCACAGCATCCATCCCTTCCGTGTCGGTCGGCGGCGGAGCGCTCCCAGCCACCGAACCGTCCTCGGGTAGCCGATCGGCGCGTCGAGCCCATCGTCGGGCCCACGCACCACGTCTTCAACCCCACCCGCACAGGTACCGACCCCGCTGCGCCGAGGACGACTCCGCGACCTCGGACCACGCTGTCGCAGCCTGTCCTTGCGGTGGACCCGCCGCCAGGCCACGGGCGCGCCCTGACCGGGGCCGCCACGGCCAAGCGGAGCCACCCGGGGCCGCCACGGGCCAAGCGGAGCCACCGGGGCCGCCACGGCCAAGCGGAGCGTCGCCCGGCCGCGCCGCTTCAGGAACCAGGCCTCAGCCGGGGAGGCGGAGACGGCCGTCGGGGTCGCGGGCGATCATCCCCTCGGTGTGCAGGCGTTCGAGCAGGTCCGGGAACCAGCCCGGCGGGCGCTCGGCTGTGTCCGCTCCGACGGCGGTGGCCAGGGCGGCGGGGTCCAGCCCGGCCGGCTCGGCGGCCAGGGCGCGCACGACCGCGCCGCGCCAGCGCCGGTCCGACGCGGCGAACGGGGCCTGTGCCCGTGGACGGGGCGGCGGCGCGGCCGGGCCGAGCGCCCGCCACCGGCAGCGCACGGCGATCGGGCAGCCCTCGCAGCGCGGCCGGGGGCGGCAGTGGGCCGCCCCAAGGTCCATCAGGGCCGAGGCCCACTCCCAGGCCCGGCCGGCGGGAAGGGCGGCATCGGCCAGGTCCTGGCGGGCGGCCGGGCCGAGGCTGGACGGGTCCGCCCCGGCCAGCGAGCGGACCAGGACCCGGGCCACGTTGGTGTCCACCGGGGCGACGTCCTGGCCGAAGGCGAAGCAAGCCACGGCCCGCGCCGTGTACGAGCCGACCCCGGGCAGCTCGGCCAGCCCGGCTACGGTCCCGGGCCAGCCGCCGCGGGCCACGACCGCCTGGGCAGTGGCCCGCAGCGCGAGCGCTCGCCGGTTGTAGCCGAGTCCCTGCCAGGCCCGGAGCACCTCGGCCGGGCTGGCGACGGCTAGATGGGCAACGCTTGGGAAGCGCTCGAGGAAGAGCGGGTAGGCGGCCGCGGCCCGGGCCGCCTGCGTCTGCTGGGCGAGCACCTCGGCGACCAGGACGCGGTAGGGGTCGCGGGTGCCGCGCCAGGGCAGGTCGCGCCGGGCCGCGGCGAACCAGTCGAGCACGGCGGCCCGGACGGCGTCCAGCAGCCCGGCGTCGACCGGCGGCGGGGTCGATGGCATGGCTCTATGGTAGGGCCCGGACTCCCCGCGAGGGGCCGCGGTCTCACACCACCAGGTTGACCAGGCGGTCGGGGACGAACACGGCGTCCCGGAGAGGCCGTCCTTCCAGGTGGCGGCGGACCTTCTCGCTGGCCAGGGCGAGCTGGAGCGCCCGCTCCCTGGTCGTGCCGGCGGGCGCCGGCACGGCGTCCCTGCGTCTGCCGTTCACCTGCACCACCAGCGTGATCTCCTCCTCGGCGAGCGCGGCCTGGTCGTAGGCGGGCCACGCCTGCTGGTGGACCGAGTACGCCCCGCCGATCCGCGACCACAGCTCCTCGGCCAGATGCGGGGCGAACGGCGCCAGCAGCAGCACCACGGTGCGGGTGGTGCGGTTCCACTCCGGGCCGGACATGGCCGCGCGCTGCCGCCGGGCCCAGCGCACCAGCTCCATCAGCGCGGCCAGGGCGGTGTTGAACTTCAGGCGCTCGAGGTCGCTGCCGACCGCTGCCACCGCCCGGTCCAGGGGCCGGAGATCCACCCCGCCCGGACCCGGCGTCCACGGGTCGACCACCAGGCGCCACACCCGGGCCGAGAACCGCTCGATCCCGGCCATGCCCTCGTCGGAGAAGTCGCCGCCCTCCTCCCACGGTCCGCAGAACTGCAGGTACATGCGGAGGTTGTCGGCACCGACCCGGCGCACGTAGGCGTCGGGGTCGACCACGTTGCCGCGGCTCTTGCTCATCTTGGCGCCGTCCTTGCGCAGCAGGCCGTGCAGGCGCAGCCGGGGGAACGGCTCGGCGAACGGGACCAGGCCGAGGTCGTGCAGGGCACGGGTCACGAAGCGGGCGTACAGGTGGTGGCGCATGACGTGCTCCTGCCCGCCCGCGTACATGTCGACCGGCAGCAGCCTCGATGTCCGCTCCTCGCTCCACGCCCGGTCGTGGATGTCGCTGGACGGGTAGCGCAGGAAGTACCAGGCGGAGTCCAGGAACGTGTCGGACACGTCGGTCTCGCGCCGGGCCGGCCCGGAGCAGGCCGGGCAGGTCGTCTCCACGAACGACCGCACCGCGGCCAGGGGCGACTCCCCGGTCCCGGTCGGCCGGAACTCCTGGACGTCGGGCAGCAGCACGGGCAGCTCGTCCTCTGGCACGGGCACGGTGCCGCAGGCGCCACAGTAGACGACCGGGATCGGCGGCCCCCAGTAGCGCTGGCGCGAGATCAGCCAGTCGTGCAGCCGGTACCTGGTCGCCCGGCGGCCCAGGCCCCGCTCTTCCAGCCACCCGGCGATCGCCGCGCGTGCCGGGCCGGACGCCATCCCGGAGAACGGGCCCGAATCGACCAGCACGCCCTCGCCGGTGTACGGGCCGGACCCACCCCCGCCCTCCGGCCCAGACCCATGCCCGGACCCGTCCCCGGACCCGGACCCAGACCCGGCCCCGGCCCTACCCTCGGGACCGGCCACTACCGGGACGGCCGGCAGGCCCATCGCGGCGGCGAACTCCCAGTCCCGCTCGTCGTGGGCGGGCACGCCCATGACCGCGCCGGTCCCGTACCCGGCCACCACGTAGTCGGAGACCCAGACGGGCACCTCGGCGCCGCTGGCCGGGTGGCGCGCGGCCGTGCCGCTGAACACCCCGCGCCGGCTGCTCGAGCGCGGACCGGTCGCCCGCTCGGGAGGCAGCGCCGCCCGCTCGCGGGCCTCCTCCACGAACGCGCGCACCGCCTCCTCCTGGGGGGTGCCGGCGGCCAGCGCCTCCACCTGCGGGTGCTCGGGCGGCACGACCAGGAACGTGACCCCGTACAGGGTGTCGACGCGGGTCGTGAACGCGGCCAGCTTGCCGGCCAGCCGGGGAACCGGGAAGTCGACCTCGACGCCTTCCGAGCGCCCGATCCACTCCCGCTGCAGGCGCTTGGCCAGCTCGGGCCAGTCCAGCTCGTCCAGCCCGTCGACCAGCTCGTCGGCGTAGGCGGTGATGCGCAGGAACCACTGCCTGGTCACCCGGGTCGTGACCCGGGACGAGCAGCGCTCGCAGCGGTCCCCCTCGAGCTGCTCGTGGGCGAGCACGGTCAGGCAGGACGGGCACCAGACCACCGGCGCCTCCCGCCGCACGGCCAGCCCGGCCCGGTGGAGCCGCAGGAACACCCACTGGGTCCAGCGGTAGTAGGCGGGGTCGCTGGTGGCCAGCTCGTGGTCCCAGGCCCAGGCCGCACCGAGCCGCTCCAGCTGCTCCCGGTAGTGGGCGATGGTCTTCGCGGTCAGCGTCCTGGGGTGCTCGCCCACCTTGAGCGCGTAGTTCTCGGTGTGGATCCCGAACGAGTCGAAGCCGATCGGCTGGAACACCGCGCGGCCTTGCATGCGCTGCCACCGCCCCCAGGTGTCGGCGCCGGTGTAGGTGTAGGCGTGCCCGACGTGCAGCCCCTCCGCTGAGGGGTAGGGGAACTCGACCAGGTTGTACAGCTTGGTGTCCGGGCCGATCCGCTCGACGTCCACCTCGAGCAGGCGGTCGGCCCGCCACCGCGCCCGCCAGCGCTCCTCGACCTCGACCGGGTCGTAGGCGGCTGCTTCGTCGTCCATCGCTCGGTCCCTTCTCGAGTATCGCAGGCGCCCGGCACCCCAGGCCACCGGGTTGCGGGCGGAGATCAGTCGACTGGCGGAACGACGAAGCCCCCGGAGAACCCGGGGGCTTCGTCTATCCCTGGGGTGGGACAGGTGGCGGCCTCACTCCTTGCCGGCGAGCTCGGCCGGTGGGATGTCGATGTCGGTGGGCTGGTCGAGCGAGCGGAATGCGATCTCGCCGTTCTCGGCGTCCACCACGATGAGCTGGCCGGCGGTGAACTCCTTCCAGAGCAGCTTCTCCGAGAGCGGGTCCTCGATCATCCGCTGGATGGTGCGCCGCAGCGGACGGGCACCGAGCGCCGGGTCATAGCCCTTGTCGGCCAGCGCGCCCTTGGCCTTCTCGGTCAGCTCGATGGCGATGTCCTTCGCCCTGAGCTGCTCGACGATGCGCCGCATCATCAGGCCGACGATGGAGAAGACCTCTTCGCGCGAGAGCTGGTGGAAGACGATGACCTCGTCGATCCGGTTCAGGAACTCGGGCCGGAAGTGGCGCTTGAGCTCGTCCATGACCTTGCTCTGCATGCGCTCGTAGTCGACCTTGGCGTCGGGCCGGGCGGTGAAGCCGAGGGTGGTGCCCTTGGCGATGTCCCGGGTGCCCAGGTTCGACGTCATGATGAGCACGCAGTTCTTGAAGTCCACGGTGCGGCCCTGGGCGTCGGTCAGGCGGCCGTCCTCCAGGATCTGCAGGAGGGTGTTGAACACGTCCGGGTGGGCCTTCTCGATCTCGTCGAACAGCACCACGCTGAACGGCTTGCGGCGGACCGCCTCGGTGAGCTGGCCGCCCTCCTCGTAGCCGATGTAGCCAGGCGGGGAGCCGATCAGCCGGCTGACCGTGTGCTTCTCCATGTACTCCGACATGTCGAGGGCGATCAGCGCGTCCTCGTCGCCGAACAGGAACTCGGCCAGGGTGCGCGACAGCTCGGTCTTCCCGACGCCCGAGGGGCCGAGGAAGATGAACGAGCCGGACGGGCGCTTGGGGTCCTTGAGGCCGGCCCGGGTGCGCCGGATGGCCTGGGACACGGCCCGGATGGCCGTCTCCTGGCCCACGACCCGCTTGTGCAGCTCCTCCTCCATCCGGAGCAGCTTGGCCGTCTCCTCCTCGGTGAGCTTGAACACCGGGATGCCGGTCCAGGAGGCCAGCACCTCGGCGATCTGCTCCTCGTCGACCTCGGCGACCACGTCCATGTCACCCGACTTCCACTCGCGCTCGCGCTTGGCCTTGTCGGCCAGCAGGTTCTTCTCCTTGTCGCGCAGGGACGCGGCCTTCTCGAAGTCCTGCGCGTCGATGGCCGACTCCTTGTCCCGGCGCACCTCGGCGATCCTACCGTCGAACTCGCGCAGGTCGGGCGGGGCGGTCATGCGGCGGATGCGCAGGCGGCTGCCGGCCTCGTCGATCAGGTCGATCGCCTTGTCGGGCAGGAACCGGTCGGAGATGTAGCGGTCGGCCAGGTTGGCCGAGGCGACCAGGGCGTCGTCGGTGATGGTGACGCGGTGATGCGCCTCGTAGCGGTCGCGCAGGCCCTTGAGGATGTCGATGGTGTGGGTAACCGTCGGCTCCTGGACCTGGATCGGCTGGAACCGGCGCTCGAGCGCGGCGTCCTTCTCGAGGTGCTTGCGGTACTCCTCGAGGGTGGTCGCACCGATCGTCTGCAGCTCGCCCCGGGCCAGCATCGGCTTGAGGATCGAGGCCGCGTCGATCGCGCCCTCGGCCGCGCCCGCGCCGACCAGGGTGTGCAGCTCGTCGATGAACAGCACGATGTCGCCCCGGGTGCGGATCTCCTTGAGCACCTTCTTCAGGCGCTCCTCGAAGTCGCCCCGGTAGCGCGACCCGGCCACCAGCGCGCCCAGGTCGAGGGTGTACATCTGCTTGCCCTTGAGCGTCTCGGGCACCTCGCCCTTGACGATGGCCTGGGACAGGCCCTCGACGATGGCGGTCTTGCCCACGCCCGGCTCGCCGATGAGCACCGGGTTGTTCTTGGTCCGGCGGGACAGCACCTGCATGACCCGCTCGATCTCCTTCTCGCGCCCGATCACCGGGTCGAGCTTGCCCTCACGCGCGAGCTGGGTCAGGTTGCGCCCGAACTGGTCGAGCACGAGCGAGCCCTGCGGCTGCGCCTCGCCGCTGGCACCGGCAGGCTGGCCCTCCTTGCCGCCGGCATAGCCGGACAGCAGCTGAATGACCTGCTGGCGCACGCGGGACAGGTCGGCGCCCAGCTTGACCAGGACCTGGGCCGCGACGCCCTCGCCCTCGCGGATCAGGCCGAGCAGGATGTGCTCGGTGCCGATGTAGTTGTGGCCGAGCTGCAGCGCCTCGCGCAGCGACAGCTCCAGGACCTTCTTGGCCCGGGGCGTGAACGGGATGTGCCCGGTCGGGGCGGTCTGGCCCTGACCGATGATCTCCTCCACCTGGGCCCGGACCGCTTCGAGGGAGATGCCAAGCGACTCGAGCGCCTTGGCGGCGACGCCTTCGCCCTCGTGGATCAACCCGAGCAGGATGTGCTCGGTGCCGAT